>PKYU01000212.1 GCA_003132765.1 Chitinophagaceae bacterium
AGAACCATAAATATTTACTAATAAATACGTTGTATGACTGAAGTAAAGATCATTAACGGGTATCCTTTTATGCCTTATAAAATGGAAAACATTTCAGCGGAACAATCTTTGCAAACCACCAGGGTTTTCCTGGACAACATGCAAAAGCGCAGAAGCATCCGGTATTTCAGTGACAAACCTGTACAAAGAGAAGTAATAAAAAATATACTTTCTGTCGCCAATACAGCGCCACCGGGCGCCAATAAGCAGCCGTGGACCTTCTGNNTAAAAAGCAAATTCGCGAGGCGGCAGAAAAAGAGGAATATGAAAGCTATCACGGCAGAATGCCTGCAGAGTGGCTAAATGACCTGGCCCCATTGCAAACGGACTGGAAGAAATCATTTCTTGAAATGGCGCCCTGGCTGATTGTGATATTTAAAAAATCATACGAGAAGGGAAATGAAGGAGCAAAAAGAAATAATTATTATGTGATGGAAAGCACCGGCATTGCCATCGGTTTCCTCATTACAGCTATTCACCAGGCCGGTTTAGTAACGCTTACGCATACTCCAAGCCCGATGAATTTTTTATCAAACCTTTTAAACCGACCCGAAAACGAAAAGCCATTTTTATTATTACCGGTAGGGTATCCTGCGGATGATTGCATCGTACCGGTATTAAAGAAACAAACAGTTGAAGATGTGAGTATTTTTTATTTGTAGCAATTGCATTAGTGTGCACTATTTTATGCAACCACTAAATCAACTATGGCCAACCAAATTCGACAGAATAAGCAAAATACTCAATGCAGAAAATAATATATTTATCAGACTCCTTAAACCTGCCTGACTGATTAATGAATTAAATCCAATAAGCCTTTGTGAGATAAGTATCGATGCATATTACCACAAGACACTTAATCCAACCATTAAAAATATGAAGCTACTCCGTGAAATAATCATTCCATGCAGGCCAGAACTTTTTGTATTTGTAAACTGCCCAAGACCATTGAAGAAGAAAAATAACAGAGCTATTGGCACCAAGGAAATAAATACACAAATAAGATTCGATTTCTGCTTCATTTTTGACATTGATAATACTAAAATAAATAAAATTTCTTAAAGTATTTATACTTTTGTGCGTAATTGAAATTTGCTACATTTAAGCAGTAATGTGAACTCAGATTCATTATTTATGTAGCATGAGCTATTGAGTGACCCAATAGTGCAGGATTTACCTGATCATGTAAATTTAGAATTTTCTAACTTCGAATAATGTTCTAGGTTATATCCAATTGACCAGCGGTTTCGTCCCTAAAGTGTAAATTTGAAGTCATGAAATTAAGAAAGCAAATAGCCAGCCAGTTCAGGGAAGTATATTTTGGCGGAAACTGGACATCGGTAAACCTGAAAGAGACTCTTGCTGATGTGAATTGGCAACAAGCCGCAAGGAAAGTTTATTCATTCAATAATCTTGCAAGGCTTGTTTATCACATGAATTATTATGTAAGCGGGTGCTGAAAGTTTTCAATGAAGAGCCCTTAAAAGCTCATGATAAATTTAGTTTTGAATGGCCGCCCATAGAATGCAGCGAAGACTGGGATAAACTATTGAGTAAATCCTTTGAAGATCCCGAAAACTTTGCTACACATATAGAACAGTTTCCTAAAAGCAGACTTTGGGAAATTTTTGAAGAGGAAAATTTGGCAATTACTATAGAAATATTCATGGAATCATTGAACATACGCATTATCATTTAGGGGAGATCGTTTTGATTAAGAAATTATTGTTGCAAGCGGCTATCAAATGAGGCGATGGAATATAAATTGAGAATTCATTTTCCTGGCAGGATCATCATTTTTAGTTTTTGTTACTAACTTCACTAATAACATCTTAAACGTGATATTCAAAAATGCAAAACAAAGAATTCATATACTCCAACGGAGAAATAACGGTTATCTGGAAACCTGAAATTTGTCAACATTCCGGAGTATGTGTGAGAACCTTGCCGAAGGTGTACGATCCAAAAGACAAACCATGGATAAAAGTGGAAAATGCAACCACGCAGGAGTTAAAGGATCAAATTGGAAAATGCCCATCTGGCGCCTTAAGTTTCGCTATTGCAAATAATAAATGACAATCGAATTATCAATCACAAAATGCCAATAGAATTTTTTGCTCAATATCCCTGGCATTGATAGTAGTTAAAGGCATAATTTGAATATAACTTTCCGGCAGGACCTTGCATTCCAACAATATTAAGGCTCCTTATCTGAAGGTTGGACAGGTTGCCTGTTGGCTGGTATTTATACGGGTTGGGTAGCCGACAATAAATTATGGTTTCAGCAGGCATTCCCGGTATCGCTGCTTGTCTTTGCCTCCTCTTTAATTTAGGATATGCATCATCAAAATTTTTTGATGAACCTGTCTGGCTATTGTTAAAAAATAAAATTATCGTAAAGAGAAAACGATACGTAAAGATAAATTTCAAATTTTATTATTCTACGGGCTTCCAACTCACAGGAATATTTTTAACATACGAAAATAAAGCTTCATTGTAACTTCTATTACGTATCAGCAAAAAGATATTCCTGATAGTAAAGTTTGAACTTTACAAGGAAAATAAAACTATGTGTTATTAAAAAGTTAAAGCAGCATATAGTTAAAACCATCTAATTTTGCCATACGTAATTGAATCAAAAATTGAATGATAAAGCGTTTTAACCTTTTGATCCTGTCAGTGCCTATTTTCACGATATGGTTTTGCACTTCCTCACCAGGTGGTAAAAACCAATTGCAAAATATAAGTGCAGAGATTACCAGTGATTCTGCCAAAAGTATAGCCGTTCTTGAATTATTTACTTCTCAGGGTTGTTCCAGTTGCCCTCCGGCTGACCGCCTCTTAGGCTCTTACACTACAAAAGAAAATATTATACCAATTTCTTTTCATGTAGATTATTGGGATCATCTGGGCTGGAAAGATCCTTACAGTTCCAAACAATTTACAAAGAGACAATATAATTATGCCTCTGCCTTAAAAGCAGACGTATATACCCCGCAGTTAGTAATTAACGGACAAACTGAAATGGTAGGAAGTGATGCGGGAAAAATCGATTTAACAATAAAAAAGGTTTTATCTGAGCAACCGGAAGCGACCCTCACCATACAAAAAGTATCAATTGATAATGGAAAAGCAAACATCAGTTTTAAGGCCTCCGGTAACGCTGATAACTCGAATTTAAATATTGCGCTGGTGGAAAAACAAACTACCACTACAATAAATGCAGGCGAAAATGGCGGAGCCACTCTTACTGATTACAACGTGGCGAGAAGCTTTATGACATCAAGTAGTGCTGTTAACGGGGATAATACTGTTAATATTGATATTCCTTTCGGTGTTGATGCAGCGAAACTGCTTCTGATATTGTTTTTGCAAAAGAAAGATAATAATAAAATAATTGCTGCGGCAGAAACAGCTTTGCATTAAGACTTTTCTTTTATTGGAAATAAGGCATTTGATTCAATCTTTTTTACACCATTTCAAAATCGAAGAGAAGCTCTGGCGGCGAATAGCGTTAGGGCTGTAGTATTCCCCGCTTTGCAGTAATCCCATATTTTGTCGGTTGATTAGAAGAATGATGGAGAGATGATACAGGGGCACCACCGCGATACTGGTACCCGTAAATCCGGTATGTCCAAAAGTACCTTGAGGGCCGTCTTTCATGAAGGAGTTAGCCGTATCCATCATCCATCCGAGCCCATTATGAAATTTATCCATTACCAGGAAAGAATCAATTACTTGGCTGGAGATGAATTGATGATGTCCCACTTTTCCTTTATGCATCAGCATATCTACCAACTCTTGCATATCATCAACCGTAGAGAATAATCCCGCTGCTCCCGAAATACCGCTACTGGCATACCATGTATTTCCATCATTCACTTCTCCCTTCACTACATAGTTTCTCCATCCGTTCCAGGAAGTTGGATCTATTTCTTTTATTGTAAAGCCGAGAGAGGAATCATAAACCATCCGCTTCTCATATGGATTACCGAGAGAAGTGGCTGCAATGTTGTTTGTCCTGCCATGCTGCAAAGGGTTGAAAGTAGTGTGGGTCATCCCAAGGGGAATAAAGATGTTTTGTTTTTCAAATTGATCCAGCGGAAGTCCAGATACTTGCTCAATGATCTCTCCCAGCAACATGAAACCAAGGTCGCTATAACGGCGCTGCATTCCTACGGGGAACTTCAGCGGGAGTGAGGCAATGACCTCAAAGGTGATTTCTCTTTTGGATGACCTATAAAACAACGGGTACCATTCATATAACCCTGCAGTATGCGTGAGCAGGTGACGCAGGGTCACTGTCTTTTTGGGTCCGGAATCAAAGGCTTTAATGTATTTCCCTACTGGATCATCCACTTTAATAAGCCCCCTGTCCACAAGCAGCATGATGGATGTTGTAGTGCCAAGTACTTTTGTAAGAGAAGCCATGTCAAACAGAGTCTGCGTATTCATTTTAGGAGCTGGATGCAGTAACTGGTGGTGAAAATCATATTTTTGCGAACATCCATAAGCGTTTTTGTAAAGCACCCTGTCGTCCCTCTTGATCTCTATTACTGCTCCTGGTATCAGGCCATCAGCTACCTGGCTATTAAGAATGCTGTCAATAGTATTTATCATGTGGGCTTTGGAGGCAAGGAAACTTTTCTCCTGCCCGCTTGAAAGGAGGGAAATGAAAGAGAGGGGCAGTAACAGGAATAAGAATTGTTTAATCATCACAGCATGTTTTAGCCTGGCTTAAATAACTGGATTTTATTAAATATAATATCGTTTGAACAATTATTAAACTATTAAATTATTTCACCTTGGAATTCGATCTGCTATTCAAAAGGAAAAAGCTATTATCCAGGTATGCAGCAAGGAAATCTTTAATATACTAAACGGCTTTATATCCCCTTCTTGGACCAATTTTTTTTCGGAGCATTAATTCATCAAACCCATCTTTTACAAAATTCTTCAGGGTACCTATGAAGGTAAACCCAAATTCATAATACAATTTTATAGCACCTTCATTAAATGAGGAAACGCAAATAAAAATATTGGGCGAGGTTTTATGAATTCTCTCTTCACAGAAATGAAGTAATTTTTTCCCTAACCCTTTCCCCCTGAAGACTTCTTTTATGCAAATCGTCTGGATGTAACCATTAAAAGTTCCGCATACCTGTAGTATGACAAAGCCGGCCATTTCTGCGTCCTGTTCCAGGAGATACACTTCCTTGCAGGGGCCATCAAAAGCGTTCAAGCATGAATCATAGGGGATTTCCAGCGTAATCCACGGGTCGGTCATTGACATCATCATCGCTCCCTCCCTGAAAGAGGTAGGGTCTGTAGTAAGTTGAATAGTATAATTATCCTTGCCCGTCACCAGGTTTCCTTTTAATAAATAACAAAAACAATATAGTTAATACT
>PKYU01000499.1 GCA_003132765.1 Chitinophagaceae bacterium
ATACGTATTATTTTGCCCTTCTTTCAGAGAGAAAAGGTAGCCTCGGTTTTGGAGGAAGAAACCAAGGCTGTCAGGTACAAGCCCTGAACCGAAAGCAGCAAAGTTGCTTTGAATAAGAGAGACCATATTTCCTTCATCATCTGCCACCGTTAGGTAAACCGTTTCACCGCCCTGCAATTGTTTGTCATCGCCGGCAGATATATTGGGGATGGGTTTATCAGGATCAATCAGTTTCGCTCTTGCTGCACCGTAAGGTTTTGAGATCAGTTGCTCAACAGGGATTTTTTCAAAATCAGGATCGGCATAATATTTTGCCCGGTCTTCATAAGCGAGTCTTTTGGCTTCTGTAAAAAAATGAAGATGTTCTGCGCTTCCAAAAGCAATCCTTGAAAAATCAACATGCTCGAGGATGTTCAGCATTTCCAAAACAGTTATGCCTTGTCCGTTAGGTGGTAGTTCCCACACTTGATAGCCCCGGTAGGTTGTGGATACAGGGTCTACCCAATTAGATTTATGATCAGCAAAGTCTTTGAAAGAAAGATACCCTCCGCGCTTTTTCATAAAAGCATCAATGGTTTTGGCTATTGGGCCTTTGTAAAAAACATCCCTGCCACCAACAGCAATTTTCTCCAAGGTATTGGCCAGTTGAGGATTCTTAAACACATCTCCTCTTTTTGGCGCAGCTCCCTCCGGCATAAAAACTTCCTGAACATTGGGATCATCTCCATAACGATCTTTTACCTCTGAATAATAAAAAGCAGCTTCGTCTGCAACAGGAAATCCATTGTGGGCATACTGAATGGCATAAGACAGAATATCGGTCATAGGTAGCTTGCCAAACTTGCCGTGAAGCTGAAACCAGCCATCTACGCAGCCCGGCACTGAAACAGGTAAAGGCCCGGTGTAAGGAATCAGTTGGCGCCCGCCTTGCTTCAGGATGTCAAGCGTAAGGTTGTAAGGAGACCTTCCTGAAGCATTAAGGCCGTATAATTTTTTTGTACGGGCGTCATAAACGATGGCAAATAAATCGCCACCAATTCCATTCATTTCAGGATCAGTTACGCCAAGTACTGCATNNGATATCAATGGCGGCCTGTGTAGCCAGCGGGTGACTCGTGCAGGCCATACCATGTTGCGCCATTACCACGGAGCGTGTGGCAAAAGTTTCTCCGGTTAGGCGATCCTGGGCCATACTATTTTTTACAAGTCCAATAAATAAAAAGTTGCAAAAAAGAAGAAGCAGGATATTTTTCATGAAAAAATATTTAAGGAAGTTTTATAAGAGAAAGGTAAGAAGATTTGAAGACTAAATCTTGACACTTACATCACGGGAAAAGGCTATGAGCTATTTTCTATTCAACATCTCCCAGCGACCATGGGCCGACCAGTTACCTGGTAACATGCCAGAATAATCTTGCCTCATGGGTCGGCTTTTCACAAATTTCAGCAGTCATAATAAAATTTCTTATAAAAAGTAACCTTTCTGCTTCCTTCAGGTTTTCGTTACTAAGATCGTAATAAGCCATACTCCAATAGGAAAATATTCTCTCTTCTTTTTCATCTTCATTCAGGAGCAACACATGGGTATGCCTCAGGTCCTTCTTTATTTTTTCAATAAACCCTTAACTTCTTCCTTTTCTCCTTCTAATATCTGGACAAATTCATTATTAAAAAACAAGAGGTAGCCGGTAATATCATGTTTCGAATTGAAATCCCGTCCTTCATTTAAAATATCCTGAATATCAGAGAGCCTTATATTTTCAACAGTAACCGAACAGTAGACTAGTTCATACATATATTTTAATTTCAATAATTGAAATCGTTTTGAAGGAATATTTTGAGCTTATGATTATTCCATAATGAAACAGGACAATTAAGGCAATATCAAAAGTAAATGGTTATAATGAAATATCGAATTAAGGTAATTTGCGAAAGAAATACTGCTGGTATTACTAAATAATTTTTATATTCATTACATGAAAAAATATTTCTTCCTCTTTATTTTTTGTTTTGTTCAGGGCAGATGGATTTTGGCCCAGTCAGCCGAAGCAAACAGAACGAAAGAATTCATCCATCTAAATGGAGGAAATATTATCAACGAGTTTATTTCATTTCTTTCCATTCCTAATGTTGCGTTAGATCCCGCCAACCTAGAAAAAAATGCTGATTTCATAATGGAAATGATGCATAAAAGAGGGATTCAAAATGTACAATTGTTGCACTCCTCCACAGCAGGAGTGCCGGCAGCAGTTTATGGCGAAGTGATGGAGCCGAGCGCTAAACAAACGATTATATTTTATGCCCATTACGACGGACAGCCTGTAAATGCAGAGCAGTGGGCAAAAGGACTTAAACCGTTTGAACCAAAATTGTATACCAAAGCAATTGATGACGATGGAACCAATATTCCATTTCCTGCTGATAATAAATATCAAAACGAATGGAGAATATATGCACGAAGCGCTTCTGATGATAAAGCGGGTGTCGATGCCATCCTGAATGCTTATGAGGCAATCAGGAAAGGCGGTCTTCATCCCACTTTCAATATAAAATTTTTCTTTGAGGGTGAGGAGGAAGCCGGATCTCCGCATCTCAATGAAATACTGGAGCAAAACAAATCGCTTCTTCAGTCTGATCCGTGGATTATATGCGATGGTCCGGTTTTTCAAAATGGAGATAAGACCATCTTTTTTGGAGTTCGTGGTGATGCGCACCTGGACCTAACCGTTTTTGCATCCAAAAGACCTTTGCATAGCGGGCATTATGGTAACTGGGCGCCGAACCCTGCCATGATGCTGGCAAAATTACTGGCATCTATGAAAGATGATAACGGAAGGGTAACCGTAAAAGGATTTT
>PKYU01000552.1 GCA_003132765.1 Chitinophagaceae bacterium
CTTTAAATGCAAAATATGAAAGTCCAAGTGTGCCAATGCTGTCGATATACTTAATATTTGTCAGTTCGTAAATACCACTACTTATAAGTAAAATGACGGACATATAAATACAAACTCGTGTGCATTCCGCATCGGCAAGTATTGCATCAGAATTGAGTTGCTTACCTACTTTCGTTTTGCCGATAATTAAACCCCACATAACTGCAATAGAAATAACAGAAATTACAATTCCCCAAAAAGTTGTTTCGGGTTTGTGCCCGGTCAAAATGTTATAGATACTTGTCAGCACAAGGCCAGCAACTAATACATAAAATGAAAATCCTGTTACTCGCAAGGCAGTTCGTTCAAAATTGTCCCGGTTGCTGTTGGGTTGTCTTTGAATACGCAAAATCATATGTGCAATCCCGAGTCCAGAAATTACTTCTATAAAACTGTCAGCACCGAAACCAAATAATGTTAAACTTCCGTCTTCATAACCAAGATATATAGAAACAAGTCCTTCACCGAGATTATAGATTATTGTAAAAATAGCAAGTACAAAGGCCAACTTATAAAGTCGGTGTTCATTTGTCTTAATAGGCATTGCTAATTCCAATTTTCTTACGTTTGTTTTACACAGTCGGTTTTGCTAGGTTGCACATAACGGTTTCGCGGCTCGGCGATGTGGCGATATTTGAAAATCGTCAGCCCATCACTGCTGCTGAATAAAGTTACCAAAGATGAAGATAAGAACTAAAACTACGCGTTATTCGTTAGCTGGAACCGAAGTTGAATAGCGAACCAAAAAGTTGAGGATATTTTCGTCGCCCCCCATATTGCCAAGCCTGTTGTGTGTAGGCTGATTTATTTTAGTATTTCAGCAAGTTTGTCTCTTAGAGCATCTCCTCTCAAATCTTTCGCAATAATTATTCCGTTAGGGNNAGGATAATAGTGTATGCTATAAATCAACGCTGCTTTGTTGTTGTCGCCTTTCAAGTCGCTTACACTTTCCCATGTTATATTATCGTGTCGAACTGCATCTAACCAATTTTGCTTATTTGTTTCAATGGAAACACCCAATATATCGAAACCTTTGCTTTTGAATTCATTATATATCTTCACTAAATTTGGATTTTCTTCCCTGCAAGGTTGGCACCATGAACCCCAAAAATCCAATAAAACATAATTGTCTTTATAGTCAGACAATGAAACACTTTTTCCGTTAATGTCAGGCAATGCGAAGTCCACAAATTTATCACCGACTTTTATGTCTTTACTCAACGAGAGATACTCATCAATACTTTTCCCAAATTCCGATTGTTTCACTTTTTCTGAAAGCCCATCATATAAGAGTTTTGATGTGTCTTTGCCCCAAGTTGTGCAATATACTTTCAATACATACCCACTATATAACGAATTGGGATATTTTTTTATATAAGCGATATTCTCTTCTTTTTCGTGTTCTGGATTTTGCCTTATAAGCGAATCTAATTGGTTTGCATCATCCTGCATAGAAGAACCTGTAATCGCAGCGTCTCTGAATTTGCCGTTTTCTGCAATGAAATGAATAATTGAATTTTCGAGCCAAAATAATTTTATGTTTTTAAAATCGGAAGAGATTATTCCGACTTGTTGATAATCTTTATTTATTGAGCCATTGAAAGTGAACTTGCCGTTAATGATTTCAGTTGAGTCCATAAGAATATTTGAACCTGTTGAGAAGTCATACAATTTGATGCATGAGCTGTCTTGAAATGGGGAAACATTCCCGATTATTTCAAATGTTACAGTTTGCTTTTGTGAAAAGGAACTTGTCGAAATTGCAACGAACCATAGTAGTAATGAAACTTTAACCATATTTATAATTTTTGGGGAGCGTCCCACCAGCTCATGTACCTCCTTTTTCCTCCAACCGTAAATTAATAATTTAATCCCTTTCCCTGTGATTACTAAAAAACCTTTTTNNGGCTTTCAATAAATAAGATTATAAAAAGCGAATGTGGACTTGACTTCGGGGATTTAATTTTCAGAACTCAGAATGTGGGCGCCAACCAGGAAAGACGGCTTTGTGCCGTTATTTTGTTATTGAAAATCTATGCTCGTCAAATATTTGACCATTTTTTAAAATTGATTTTTTAAATATCCCATCTTTAGAATATCCATTTGTTGTCAACACTTTCATAGAACCAATATTATATTCAAAAACGCCAGTATGAATTCGGATGAAATCAAGTTGATTAAAGCCATAGTCAGTTACTAGTTTTAGAGCAACAGTGGCGATGCCTTTGTTCCAAAATGGCTCGCCAATCCAATATCCAATTTCTGCAGTTTTTTTGTAAACGTCACTTTGTCCAACTAAGCCAATTACGCCACAGAACTGTTTATAATATTCTATAGCAAAAGTCATTTGAGGATTCTCTTTTTGAGTGAGCTTGATAAAATTATTTGCATCGTCAATTCCATAAGGAGATGGAAAAAAGTCCCTGACGTTGTCCCATATTTTTTTGTTATTGGCTAGTTGAGCTAATGCATTTGCGTCGCTGTCATAAAGCGGTCGTAAGATAATGTTTCCTTCTTTTACCATAGTTACCAATGGAATGAATAGCACACAAAGGCAGGACTTGCTGCTGTGTTAGAAATTTATGTTGGCCAGCCCATTACTTTAAGCCAATTGAAAACCTTCCAATGAAGATAGATACAAAATCTGAAAAAAGAAAGTCTTCACAACTTGCTGCTGTGCTGGAATTTATTTCTGTCCATCGGGAAACCGCAACCAAATTTAATATTTAATGTTCATTGTAACTTCTATCACACAAGTCGCATAATCAACGGAAGGTAATCCCGCATGGTNNTGGGAAGGGAAGAGAGTCCTATAGTTATATCTGTTCCTTCATCGCTGAGATTGGCGGCGCTTCAGATATCCTTTGACGGCGACGTCACGGACGTCACCGACGTCGCCAACACACTATTTATTCAGGTTGCTCAGCTGCCAAAAATTTATTGACTTTTTCTGAAAAAATAAATGCTTCGAAATTTGCCTTGAATTCGATTTGGCTTGAAATTGCATTGGTAAAAGAAATTCTCCTTTGAATGCCAAGAAAAAAAGAAAACAGGGATGGTTTTCACTTGAAATACATTCCGGCCGGAAGACTAAATGAGGTGATAGCCATGGCGGATTCATTCCCTTCAATTAGTAACAAGACCTCAGTCGCCTGCAAATACATTGAAACATTCTCATCGGTCGTCGAACGCTGCTGGAATTCCGAAAAATCCTCCATGGGCATTTCCGAAAGTTATTTAGCTAGCAAAATTCTCGGAATAAACCCCTCCCAAGCCAAAATCATTCTCGATGATTTGGTAACGCACAATTTTCTAAAAAGGGATAAAAGAACATACAGGCTGGGCAAGGTAGCGTGGAGCTATAAGCCAGTCTATACGCAATTGGACGCCATTGCAATAAATAGAAGATTCCTGAACAAGNNTTTCCAAGATTAAGCTGGATGCCACTGTCTATGAAGGCATGAATTATATTCTACATAATAAATTTTATGGTGGGAAGCTTATGAATAATATATCCAATTATGATACTGTATATCCACATTTATATGGAGGTACTTTCATACATAGAATATCTGGGCATATATATGATGGGAGTCTGTTACCTAGGATATCTTACAATACATATAATATATATAGGGGTATTATTGTACCTATTATATTAGGCCATATATATGATGTTAGTTTTGTACCCTGTATATCTGAGGATATACCATTCAGCATCATCGGCAAAATTCCCGCTGAGTTCATTTCGGTTTATAAATTACTTGCCGGAAAATATCGGGTATCCCGCCCGATAGAAAATTCAAGAGTGTATACAAACATCACCAATCTTCCAAGAGAATTTCGGCCCCACCTTCGATTGAATGGGAAGCCGCTCATTGGTTTTGATATTGCAAATTGCCAACCGATGCTGGCTGCAATCGCTTTTACAAAATATAGCAACAACGAATATGGATTTGTAAAGGATGATGTAGCTGAGTACCAGGAATCATGTGAAGCCGGGAAATTCTACGAGTATTTTATGCATTTGAATGGAATTGATACAAATTGCGAAGAAACAAGGGCCAAATTTAAAGCTGAATTTTTTGGTAAAATATTCTATACAAAGGAAGTTAAGAAGGAAAATTACCTAAAAACTCAATTCAAGGAAAAATATCCAACATGCTACGATGCAATATTTAGAATAAAAGGAGGGAATTATTCAGAGGATTATAAAATATTCCCGGCGCTAATGACCGAATTGGAAACAGCAATCATGTTTGGAGCCAATATGGAAATTATCAAAATGGGGTATGATATGGTGAATATTTTTGATTCGCTGTATTCAGATAAAGAGGATGCAATTATTGAAGCA
>PKYU01000147.1 GCA_003132765.1 Chitinophagaceae bacterium
CTTTAATATTTTGCCAGCGAGTCTTCGAGTGCTATTTTATTCAGATATTTCAACCCGCCTGAATTAACAAGTTCGTTATAAGCTGAGGTTTCTATTGGAGGGGTATATTGTCTTCTCAATGTAGTTATAAGACGTGCTGTAGTCTGCAGCCCGCTGTTTTCCATTTTAGCTTTAAATATTCTTACAATGCTATCTTCAACTGGCAGGTGGCTTTTATAAAGGCTGTCAGCTGAATACAATACCGTTTTGTTATGGAGTAGTTCTAGGTTTAAGCTTTGCAAATATTGCCCGGTGGTCTTTTCTTCTGCAAAATGTTCCCTGATATTCTCTGCAAAAAATCCGAGTGTTAGACCAAGAAATATCATTAAGAACTCNNTATTCTTTGAAATTTTTCTTTTTCTCGCCTGAGGCGAGATTAGGGTGATGATGTACTTCCATGTTTTAAATTTGTATCTTTTTATTGCTGATCTCTCCTTTTTTATTAATCATTCTTCTGAGGATATTCCCTGTTTAATTCTTCCATCAATAAATGTCCATGATGTAAAATACTATCACTTGATGCCACATTGATAAACAAAAAACGGGATCGTACCATTTCAGCATAAATATTAAAAAGTACTTTGTCGTAGCTCAACAATGGAGGATTANNTTTATAAAAAAATAAATTTTGCCGCTGTTGTCAGAAGTTTTACCATACTGGAAAATTTCGTTAGCAGCGTCATTGTACTTCAATTCAAAGATTTGCGCACGACTCTTTCGCACTTCGGCATATAAGGCCTGTCCCATTTCCTGAAAGCTTTGCAAATTCTGGCAAAGCCTGTCATAATTAGCAATATCATCAGCTATATCTCTTTTAAAATAACGAAGGGTGCCTGTATTTTTTATTTGTTGTAAGGTAGCATCATTGGCTATAAAAGATCCCTGTGCGCCGCCAAATAATCCGTACCAGTAAAGTTTACCGGAAGGAATATTTTTCGGGTCCGATTGGGCAAGCATTTGCAGCAAAGTATCTACCTTCTCATTAGCAAAATGATAATACTGCCTATATTTTTTCAGTTGGATAGAATCCCCAGTAATATCCTTAACCAGTAAAGCTGCATATTCTTTTACCAATTTATGTTCAGAAATACTTTCCCTTATATTTTCCGCTATAAAGCCCATTGTTACTGCAAGAAAAATCATTAAGAACTCCAAAAAATATTCTTTGAAACTTTTCTTTTCTACTTGCGGGTGGTGAGGTACTTCCATATTTTATTAGCGCGTTTTATACATTTTTTCTTCCTATAATCATTTAATTTTCATCTGATGCCAGAAGAAAGCAACTGCAAATCCTATTATGGCATATATAATTATTTTGATGATCCATACTTTTATTGTACTCTTCATTTGAAATATTTAGAAAACCCTGTACAAAAATATCCTGCAAAAATGAAAACAAAATCCATTTCTGAAATTCGATGGAAGCTACTTCCAAAGTCACCTTTTTTCATAAAAAACCGGGAAAGTGCAGTTATAGATTAGATAAGCATTTTTAGGAATTGGAGCTAGAAAGATAGAGAGAAAATATTACAAAAATTGAGAATCGTCAGAAATTGAAATTTTTACGCCTTTCTATTGATAGTAAGAAACTTTTGCCTGGAAACTTAGTACCTCTTGTTTTAAAGTCCATTTACTTCTATAATTTTTAATTAAGATCCCGGCACATTTAGTCAGTCCTTTTAATCCTCCGTGGATCATTAAGTCCAGCGGGTTTGAGTCAAATATTTTCTTCTCTCAAACTGGCAAAATAGAATGATATGATATTTTTAAAAATATTTAATCCGGAAATATCCTTTTGGAAGGTTATTAAGAATGGATTGAATTAAACTATAAGGGTTATTTTTTTCATACAATTATTAACGGGAATGCCAGGCGTAGAAGAACTGAGCCGGTTTTTAGGAGAAGGCCACAAATAAATAGAAACCTTAGCTTTTTGAATTACCTTCTTTCACTCCAACAGCATCTAATATCTTTTCTAAAGGGCAAAACTTTGTAAAGGAGGATTGCAATAAATTAACACCAACGAATACTCCCAGCCATAGCCAGTTAATATTTACAAAATAGGTAAGCACAACACTTGTTAAAACTATTATGCCTGCAACCGCACGAACAATTCTTTCTTTCATATTTAAATTTTAATATTAGACTTTTCTACTGGTACTATAAATGCTCTGATGGGAAAACCCGTTGCATTTTCCAGGTTATAATTTTCTATTAGTTCCATACCCTTTGCTGCATTTTCATCTTTAGTAAAACTGAAAATCATCAAAGAATCAAATTTTTCATCGCCGGCGGCAAACCAATCTTCCAGCAGATTTTCAGGCTGGTTATCTTTAACGCCTACCACATCAGTAATACTGAATGCAGATATTGCTGCTTGCTTAAATATTTTAAGCACCTCCTCCTGGTAATCCTTCAAACTGGTTACAATAAAAAGTTTCATGATTTAATTTTTATTTTTTAACGGGATATTTTTTACGCATAATTCTATAATAGAGTAATGGCACCACTAGCAGTGTGAGGAATGTTGAAGTGATGGTTCCACCCATCAGTGAAATAGCCAGCCCCTGGAAAATAGGGTCAAATAGAATAATAACCGCTCCTAATGCTACTGCACCTGCCGTTAGTAATATGGGTGTGGTACGTACTGCCCCTGCCTCTATGATAGATTGTTTTAATGGAATTCCTTCTTTCAACCTGATATTTATAAAATCGATTAGCAGCACTGAGTTTCTAACCATCACACCCGCTAATGCGATAAAACCAATCATTGAAGTAGCTGTGAAATAAGCTCCCAGGGCCCAATGTCCTAAAACAATTCCTATCAAGGATAATGGTATGGCGGCAAGCATTACTATTGGCACGGTGAAGTTTTGAAACCAACCAACAATCAAAATATAGATCAGTAAAATAACGACTACAAATGCAATTCCTAAATCCCTGAAGACTTCATATGTGAGCTGCCATTCGCCATCCCATTTCAAAGAAAAATTATATTCCATTTCAGGCTGATGGGTATATTCTTCTTTTAAAGAATAGCCATTGAGCACCTGAATATTTTTCAGGCTGTCAGAAATGTTGGCAATTGCATAGGAAGGGCTTTCCAGCTTACCGGCCATATCAGCCAATATGTATACTACTTCCTTTTGATTTTTTCTATAAATATTTTTTTGCCTGGTTCCTCTTGTAACTTTTACAACATCCCTTATCGGAACTTCATTTCCCTCCATGCCGGTAATGCTTAAATCCAGAATATCATCCAGGCTGGCTTTATCTGCATCACTCAATTGTAGTTTTACGGGAGTTTGATTATATGAAATCGGCTGATAAATATTACCGGAAGGCAACCCGGATAAAGCTGCATTTACAGTTGCTGCTACCTGCGCAGTTGCCACTCCATAGCGCATTGCTTTTTCCTTATCAACTTCTATGTGGTATTCCGGTTGATCATCTTCCACCATCCAGTCAACATCCACCACGTCTTTTGTTTTTTTGAACAGATCTTTCACTTCTTTGGCAATCCTGATTTGTTGATTATAATCAGGGCCATAAATTTCTGCTACCAGGGTAGATAAAACCGGGGGACCGGGCGGCACTTCCACAATCTTCACATTGGCATTGTACCTGGCAGCTATCGCCTGTATAGGTCCACGCATGAGTTTTGCAATACCATGGCTTTGTATGCTTCTGTCTTTTTTATCAATCAGGTTTAAAGGAATATCTGCTGCATTATCTCCTCTTCTCAAATCGTAGTGACGTACGAGANNGTTGAGTGGAAACGAAGTCAGCAATGTCTTTTGTAACGGCCTGTGTTTTTTCCAACGTAGTTCCTTCGGGCATATCTATCACTACCTGGAATTCATTTTTATTATCGAAAGGCAGCATTTTTACAGCAACTGCTTTTGTATAAAACAGAGACAGTGATGCAAATAATATCACTACAATACTGAAAATAAATGTCCAGCGTTTCCAACGTGTTTCCAACAGGGGATTAATAAAGGAACGGTAAATCTTATAAATTGGGCTTTCCTCCAGTACATGGGGTTTGCTATCTTTATGCTGAATGCCTTTCTTTTCTTTTTCACGAAGAAAAATATAACCAAGGTAAGGAGTGAGCGTAAGGGCCACAATCAATGAGAACATCATTGCAATAGATGCGCCGATAGGCATCGGACTCATATAAGGCCCCATCATACCCGATACAAAAGCCATGGGAAGCACTGCGGCTATTACGGTGAAGGTGGNNTGGTAGGATTGCCCACTTCATTAATGGCGTATATGGCCGCCTGCATAGGAGGCAACTTTTTCATCTTGAAATGCCGGTGCATGTTTTCAGCAATAATAATAGAATCATCAACCACTATACCCGTAATAAACACCAGCGCAAAGAGTGTAATACGGTTCAAGGTATAATCCATGAAGTAATAACTGAAAAGCGTAAGCGCAAATGTTACAGGTACAGAAAGAAATACTACCAATCCACCCCGCCATCCCATGGCCAGCATCACAAATAAGGTAACTACCAAAATAGCTATAAACAAATGGAAGAGTAATTCTGAAACTTTATCAGAAGCTGTCTCTCCATAATTCCTGGAAACCGTTAGCTGAACCTCGTTGGGTATTAATTCTTTCTTTAACTCATTTACTTTAGTCAGAATCTGTTTGGATAATTTCATGGCATCAGCGCCTTTCTTTTTCGCAATGGAAAGGGTAATAGCCGGGTAGCTTGATTTAAAAACATTGGATTTGGCCGTGTCTGCTTTGCCATATCCAAATAAAACATATTGCTTGGAAGTTTCGGGGCTATCTTCCACTTTAGATACCTGTTTTAAATAGACTGGCTGTTGCTGATTAGTACCCACAACCAGGTTGGCCACATCATCTGCAGTAGCTAAAAAATTTCCGGTTTCAACTGAGAAGGAAGTATCCTGCTGCAAGATATCTCCCGATTGCATCTGTATATTACTTCCTTGTATTTGCTTACTGATTGATAAAAAGTCAAGATGATTTTCGGCCATTTTATTTTTATCGAGCAACACTTTTATTTCACGGCTTCTGCCACCAATAATATGGATATCAGAAACGTCAGGTATCTTTTTGATTTCATTGGTGAGTTCCTGGCCAATTTGCTTCAACTGGTAGTCATCATATTTTTCACTCCAAAGCGTTAACCCCAATACAGGCACATCATCAATAGCTCTTGTTTTTATTAAGGGAAGGGTAACACCTTTAGTCATTTTATCCATGTTCTTCATCAGTTCACTGTATAATTTTACTAATGAAGGTTCCACCTTTTCGCCAACATAAAACTGTACGATCAGCATCGCCTGTCCTTTCATGGAAGTGGAGTATACATATTCCACCCCTTTAATATTGGAAATTATTTTTTCCATTGGCGCTGAAACTTTCGTTTCAACATCTTTGGGTTCAGCGCCGGGGTATCCGATAAAAATATCCGCCATCGGCACTTGTATCTGAGGTTCTTCTTCTCTTGGTATAAGAAAGGTGCTGTATGCTCCAATCAAGAGAAAGGCGATCATCAACAGTATCGTTAATTTAGACGTTATAAAAGCTTTTGCTATATTTCCTGAAAAACCATTTTTCATCTTTATATTTTAATTTTTGTAACTGGTCATTTAGTAAAGTCCGGATATTCCTTACCGGCAGGTAAAGATTATCTTAATTAACCTATTTTATTTTTACCGGGGCACCGTTATATAATTTACCATCTGCACTTACTATATATTGTTCATGTTTTTCAAGCCCGCTTAAAACTTCTACTTTTTCACCAAAGGTTTTTCCCAATCTTACCCAGCGCAGCAAAGCAGTATTATTGCTGCTTATGGTGTATAAGCCTGTCAGCTGATCTTTATTTTCAATACTTGCCAATGGTACCAATACCTCTGCCTTGTCACCATCACTTGCTACCGCAGCTTGCTTTAATGGAATGGTAACGTTTACATACATGCCAGCATATAGTCCATTTTTATCATTATCCGGGATACTTATTTTAATGATGTATTGGCCTCCGGAAAATTGCGATGATTGGTTTATTTGGATAACTTTTCCCTTTATGGTTTTGCCAATAGCGCTAATAGATAAAATGGCCTCAGCTCCGGGGTTAATGAGCTTAATATTACTTTCGGGTACGGATGCACTTACCTGGTAGCTGCCTGTTTGTTCTATGGTTACAATGGGCATCCCGGGGCTGGCCATGCTGCCAGCATCTGCTAATTTCTGAATTACAATTCCTGAAAACGGAGCAGTGAGATTGGTGTAACTGAGTTGTGCATTTACTTCATTGCGCATTTGTTTTTCGGCTTCCAGCCTCAATTTTGATGAATTCAATTGCAGGGTAACATTATCCAGTTCTTTTGCGGTAGCGCTTTGTTGCTGGTATAAAACACTGAACCGGTCATAATCCTTCTGCGCATTTTTTAAGGATGCCTCTGCTTCATTTATCATAGCATCGGCCTGTGCTCTTTTTGCTAAAATATCCTGGTTGCTGATAGTGGCTATTAACTGTCCTTTATTTACATGATCTCCCACTTTTACTTTAAGCATGGTAATATATCCCATAATTCTTGTGCTGATATTAGCCGATTTGGAAGCTTCCACCTGGCCACTGATGGCAACGCTTTGTTGTTCGCCGGATGAAGGAGTGGCAACTGTTACCAAAACAGGCGTATCTGTATTTTGAATAGACTTTGTCTTATCATTAGATGAACAGGCGGCTAAGGTTAGTGTTAGAAAAAAGGAAAAGATTTTCAAAGTTCTTTTTTGAAGAATGGTAATAAGCATATTATAAGAAATTTATTTTTGGGTGGATGAAGTTAAGAGTTGAATATAGGCCCGTGTAACATTTGAAGTGAACACGGCCTGGGACAAATTGAATTTTTGCTCCGATAATTGGGTGGTAGCCATTAATACATCTGTAGTATTTACAAAACCTTGCTGATACCTGTTTTGTAAAATACTTAATGCTTCGGTTGCCTGGGCTACTGCAATTTTTTGTTGTTGTATATCATGCTGCGCATCTGCCAGGTCGCGATAAGTTTTATTTAGCTCCAACTGGCTTTGATCCCGTTGGTTATTTAATTGTTCCTGTAATTTATTTCGTTCTAACTTTTGGGTTGATATCGTATTTTTTATACTGTTTCCATTGAAAATATTCCAAGTAAGTTGAATGCCTCCTAAGTAAGCATTTGATCCAAAACCAAATGCATGGCTATCATTGAACTGGTAACTTCCAAAGGCATTCAATTTTGGCAGGTAACTCATTTTACCGGATTGTACCATTAAATCAGTTGCATCAATTGCTTTCTGCATGGCCACCAAATCTGCTCTTGTTTTTGCTATTTCCACTGTGGTGTCTTGCACTGAAAATGTTATTTCAAGTGAATTTACACGGTACACCGGGCCCGTTTGCTGACCCATCAGTAAGCTGAGATAATCCGAAGCATTACGGACATTACTCTTCGCTTTTGAAAGGTTGCCTTCCACTGATGCAAGGCGAACCTGTGCATTTAGTACATCTGATTTTTGTATAAGTCCCTGTTGAAAATGATTGTTCGTGAATGTGTATACTGATTGAGTAGTTTGCAAAGCTTCTTCCAGTACCTTAACCGCATCATAAGCAAGTTGAAGTTGCATATATGCTTTCTGCACCTCGAGAGTCAGGTATTCCTTTGTTCTTTGTGTTTTGTATTGATACAATTCAGTTTGTTTTTCTGCAGCTTTTCTTTTATACCACATATCCATATTGATGATGGGTTGCCGCACTTCAAGCTGGGTTGTATAATCCGGGGTGCCTGAAGGGTGATTTAATAAATCAGGATTAAAATCATTTTGGGTAATTGAATGTTGCTTCAACTTAAATCCGAAAGCATTTAGCGGATTGTTTGTAGTCATGGCAGTGTAGGAGAAGTTTACCTGCGGCAGGTAAATTGCTTCTGTTTGTTTATAATTGGACAGGGCAATGCCTTCATCAAGATTTGCCAGCTTAATAGCTGCATTATTGTGAATAGTAGCAGAAATAGCATCCTCCATGCTTAAGTACCTGGAGGTGTCTTGCGCTGAAACACTTGTTGCAACTATATTTAAAAGGATGAAAGCTAAAATTGAAAACGAAAGCCAAATTGTTCTTCTACTCATCAAAATTTTAATTTGGCGCAAAAGTATCCGCAACAAAAAGGCTATAATGTAACTAATGTCACCTTTCAATAATAAGTAGCCTAAGGAATATTTTATTGTTGCTGCTGGCGGGTCGCCAAAACTACTCTGGCATTAGATTTCCTGCAAAAATGTTTTTGAAGTATTAATTCAAGTTTGCTCAATCCAATAACTGAAAACTATCCTTCAACCTGATATCTTCTGAAGATGCTCCTATCATGATATCAAAATCTCCCGGCTCTGCCACCCATTTCAATTGCTGATTGAAGAAAGAGAGCTTTTCTTTGCCAATGATGAAATGAATTGTTTTAGATTCACCTGATTTCAAATGTATTTTCCTGAAATCCTTTAAGTCTTTAACCGGCCGTACAATAGAACCAACTCTGTCCCGCAGATACATTTGAACAATTTCTNNTTTTGGGTAAATGGATAAATCAATATAGGAGGACCTGTAATTTTTATCTGAATCACTTGTTGCCGGGCGGCCGGTATTGAAATGGCTGTAATAAATGGGTATCTGCCCTTCGCTCCGGGGAAAGGTTACCGGAAGTTTGGCAGATGGATTGTAATCTCCAAAAAGTACGTCTGCTATAGCATCGCCGGCTTCGCTGCCTAACCACCAGGTATATAAAATGGCAGTTGCGTTATCAGCCGTATAATTAAATACTAATGGGCGGCCGGCATTTATTAACACCACAACCGGCTTACCGGTAGCCAATAATTCTCTCAACAGATCTTCCTGAACACCAGGTATATCAATATTGCTCCGGCTTTTTGCTTCNNCGCCGGTCATATCTCTTCTTTCCCCAATACTCAGTATTACTACATCGACCTGCCTGGCTACACTTACTGCTTCAGCAAAACCATCTTTATTATTTCCTTCTATTTCGCAACCTTTTGCATAGAGTAATTTGGTATCGGCGCCCAATTTATTTTTCAATCCCTCCCATTGTGTAACAATAAAGTTAGAATCCACCCCTGGGACTTCCACATCCCAAAAGCCTTTGTTTTGTTTCATGGATTTTACTAACGGGCCGATGAACGCAATGGTTTTGATATTTTTAGATAATGGCAAAATATGATTTTCATTTTTCAATAACAAGATACTTTTTTCTGCCATTTCTTTGGCAATCTTTGCATGCCCGAGATCATATAATTCTCTTTTCTCTCTCGCAGAATCGCAAAATTTAAAGGGGTCATCAAACAAACCGAGTTCAAATTTCTTTTTTAATATTCTGCGCACGGCATCATCAATTAAGGCAACAGGAACTTTATTATCTTTTATTAACTGAGCCAGGTTATTCTTGTAACACCGGCTTTCCATGTCCATATCACAGCCGGCAGTTATTGCAGACAATGCAGCTTCATAACTATTCTTCACATTACCATGGTTGATCATTTCGCCAATGGAGCCCCAGTCGCTTACAACAAAACCTTTGAATCCCCATTTACCCTTAAGTATATCTCTAAGTAAATATTTATCCCCGGTTGCAGGCATGCCGTTGAGATCATTAAAGGAAGTCATAAATGTAGCAACTCCTGCGTCCAAGGCTGCTTTGAATGGAGGTAAATACACTTCCCACAATAGCCTGTCACTCATATCTACCGAATTATAATCACGGCCACCAATAGCCGCTCCGTAAGCAGCATAATGTTTGGCACAAGCCATGAGGGAATTAATGTCACCCAACTTTTTTCCCTGGAAACCTTTTACTCTTGCATAAGCAATCTGCGAACCGAGGTATGGATCTTCTCCGGCACCTTCCATAATCCTTCCCCAACGTGGGTCGCGGGCAATATCTACCATTGGGGCAAAGGTCCAGTTGATACCACTTGCACTTGCTTCGGTCGCTGCTATCCTTGCAGATAATTTTATCGCCTCCATATCCCAACTGCATGCTTCAGCAAGCGGAATTGGGAAAGTGGTTTTGTATCCATGTATCACATCCTGCCCGAATAATAAGGGAATTTTAAGCCGGCCTTGCATGGCAATTTTTTGCCAGCTTCTTACCCGGGCGGTTCCCATACAATTCAATAAAGAACCTACTTCTCCATTTCGTATTTGTGTTTCTTTATCATTATCGAGTGTTACAGGTCCCGTAGCCTTCCAGTCATCATTATATTGATTCATCTGCCCGATTTTTTCATTGAGTGTCATTAGCCTTAAAACGGAATCCACTTTTTGATCAACAGATCTTGATTGCGAATATGCTGGCACAACCACCGAAATAAGAAAGGCCATTGCCAGCATATAAAGAGGTATATTTTTCATGTTAATTTTGATTATTGTCTGACTTAACCAGCTAACTTATTGTTTTTTAAAACCTCACCCCCAACCCCCTCTCCCTCGGAGAGGGGGCTTAAAACCCTTGCTGGTAAATGATTTTAATAAAAATGAGATTTTTTGCCGGACTATACTGATTAATTTTGATTTAATATGGTTTGTATATGTTGACTGATTTAATAAATTTAAAGATATCAAAATTCTTCCGATACCACTTAAATAAGCAATATGAATAGTTGATCAAAGAAAGAAAAACTAGTGTAAGAACCATTTAGTTTAGCAACATATTTATAATTTACCTAACTTGGTTGGTAAATTATACATATGAAGCGGGAGCAAGTAAAATTAAGCCGGTCAGAATTAGCATTTTTGCGTTCCTTCAAGAGTTTAGGTAAAAGGAGTCAAAGGCAATATGATAGAGCGAACATTCTTTTATTATTGCATAAACAAAAGAAAGATGCAGAGATTGTGGATTTTCTTGAAGTAGAACGTACTACAGTTTGGCGGACCCGAATGCGTTATCTACAAGAGGGGGTCGAAAAGTCTTTGCAGGAAAAAGGACGTAGCGGACAACCCATTAAATACGGGGCTAAACAGGAAGCCGAGATAATAGCTTTGGCCTGTAGCGGGCCTCCGGCAGGCAGAGCGAGATGGACATTAGAGTTGCTTACTGAAAAAGTAAGTGTGTATAAGGGCTTGGAAAGTATTAACAGGGAAACCATCCGGTTAATATTAAAAAAAACGAATGTAAGCCTTGGTTAAAAAGAATGTGGTGCATAACGGCCATCACCTCTGAGTATAGAAAAAGGATGTATAAACTGCTAACATTATATTCACGTAGCTATAATAAACAATACCCGGTTGTTTGCGTGGATGAAAAAAGTAAGCAGCTAATAGAAGATGTAAGAAAAAGTATCTCCTTAAAACCTGGCAGCCCGGCCAAATATGATGGTGAATATCGGCGAAGAGGTACCCGCAATATCTTTGAAGCTGTAGAACCATTGGCTGGTAAGCGGAAAATAGAAGTCACACTTCAAAGGAAAAAGATTGATTTTGCCCACTTTATTAAGGAGTTGATAGACCGTAATTACAGACAAGCAAAAAAAGTAAGATTGGTATTGGATAACCTGAATACACATTTTGCCGCTTCATTTTATGAAACATTTTCACAGAAGCAAGCAGATCGGATTTTGAGAAAGATAGATTTTTACTACACTCCTAAACATGGAAGTTGGCTGAATATGGCGGAAATAGAAATTAACATGATGGATCGGGAATGTCTGGCCACAAGGATAGGCGATGCCTCTGTACTGGAAAGAGAAATTGCTTGCTGGTCACAAGAACGAAACAAAGAAAAGAAAAAAATACAATGGTCATTTACAAAAAAAGACGCTGATAAGAAACTATCCAATTACTATGTTGCTTAATTAAATTGCACCTACACTAGTATCTATGCTTCTATATGTATTAAGCTAAAAAAAATATTGAAAACCAATTTTTCCCGAGCCGTGTCTCCTTCCGAGCCAACAGCGGGGCGGGACACTGCCTGGAATTGGAGAGGGAACTCCCACGCCGGTTTGAGTCAGCTTAAAGTAGTCTTGTTTTTGTCATAGAAATCGGAGGATGGGTTAACATGTGAATAAGAATTTGTCCACTATATGCAATGATCGAAGCAATTAATAAAACAAATTTTTCAAACAAAGCTTGGAAAATCAATTCAATTTATGGAACTTTATATGATAATAATGAAAGACTCCCGCTAACAAATTAATGACTGTTTTTCGATTGGGACAAACCGCTTCTTCAACTTGATTTTTTCGTACCTCTTTGCAAACGATACATACCTTTTAACAGATAATTTTCATTTCTAACAATTAAAAATATATAGCCATGCGTACTTTATTAAGAGTTACAATAGATGTAGAAGCATCAAACCAGGCCATCATGGATGGAATATTGCCAAAAATTATCGGGGATACTGCCGAAAGAATTCATCCCGAAGCAAGCTACTTTTTTACACAGGATGGATGCAGGTCATGTATCATTATTTTCGATCTTAAAGATCCTTCTGTTATTCCGGCAATTGCTGAAACCTTTTTCCTGAATTTGAATGCCAAGGTAGATTTCAATCCCGTGATGAATGCTGATGAACTAAAGAAAGGTCTAAATAAATGGGAAAAAACAAACAAGTTTATACCCGAGAAGTTCCATCATACCCATGCCAATTGAATCCCTAAGCATCCTAAGGCATCATTGAAGGAAAAATAGTGTATTGCTGGCCTTTAGTGTAGGTTTTGCAAAATTCTTACACATGGGAGAAGTTTATTTTTGTACTATTTAAGCGTTTTTGAATTGTCCAAATGGTAAATAAGCTACACAACTGCGGGAGGCATAGTTATGTATAAACAATCTCTTCCCGAGCCGCGTCTCCTTCCGAGCCAGCAGTTGGGCGGGCCAAGTCGTGCCACTTCATACTAACTATAACTTAATGTAACCAATTCTTTCATACCACAGAAGTCCCGTGCGCTACTAAATTTCCAATCCTCTTCTTTTACATGGCACTACTTGTTTTTTTCCTGAGCCGTGTCCCCTTCCGAGCCAGGAGCGAGTCGGGACACGGCGACGATTCAAGAAGAAGTCTTGCGCGGTTTATCCTGTCGCCGCACAAAGGCCTGGTATAGAGACACGGCCTGGGATTATGTACGCCCAGCTATCATTTTTTATTTTGTTGAAAAGGTGGGATCAGAGCGGACTCTTTTTTTGTTTAAGTGAATCAACATTACCCTTTTGGAACTGCAGGTATTTAACTCTTGCCGGTTCGTCATACAGCTCAATAAGCTTATCGTATGCGGCCATCAAAAAATCGGGAATACTACCCTTGTAATCTATTTTGAAATAGGAAAACCCATTGAAAGGTTTTGTGTTTTTGTATTTAAAACTTTTAACCTGCTTGTCCGTTTGATTCTCTTTGAAATATTTCATGAACAACTATTCCCTTGTCTTCACCAACTGATTGAATTTTCTGTTGACGGCAACGGTATTCACCAGGCGATTACATTTGTCCTGTATTGTGAAGAGCATTGTATCCCTGGCATAATTATCCAGGTACTTTACAAAAGCAGGATCTTTTGGATTCATTTTATCAATGCTCAATGAATCTTTCTCCGTCATGGCACTTCCCCTATTTTTACTCCGAGCTAATAAATATTTTTTCTTCGCTTCAAAGAACTGGATGTACTCTTTCTCTTTTTCCGCATAATAAAATGGATGAACTATGATTTTTGCTTCCGGGTTCTCTTTTAAAAAATCAGCAAGGTTATTAACGAAAGCAGCTTCCTTCCCGCTCAGGTTGGTTTGCCGCATCGCCCATTTCAGTGAAAGTGATTTCTCTGTTTTCTTATCGAGATTTATTACTTTCATTATATACTGCTTGGAGGAGGCCTTAAAAAAGATATTGCCGATAGCATCCTTGATCACTTCATTCAGATGGAATTTCGGATTATTCATATTGCCTGTTACCGGGATCTAGTAGTCGATAATATTTCCCCGTTCAAGAATAAAGGACATAATAAGGGGCATCGGCATCCTGCGTATATCCGCTTTCCTGATCCGCTCAGTAAGCCTGGGATCGAAAACTATAAAATGATTGGTGCTTCGAATGATATCATTACGTACCTGCCAGTTACCGGATATCTCAATAACACCTCTGTCTAATGGAAACGAAGTGAAAGTGATAAGATATGGATTTGCAGAAGCTGCCGGCAGGTTTTGTAATTTGTAAGTGAGATTGAAATCCTTATCATTCTTTGGATTCATACTCACTGCTGCAGTAACGGACCCATATGGTTTGATTCCGCTTTTGAAAAAACCTTTCACCCAATTTTTTTTACTGTCAACCGAATCAGCTTTGATGCTGATAGGATTGAGGGCTGCAGAAAATTTTTCATTTATAGCATAATCATTGAATTGAAAAATACCATCTTTTATAGCAATACTATTTATGTTGTAATCACTCTTCAGGAATTCTCTAAAAATGATTTCAGGTAACGGGCGATCACAACGATGAGATTAAAGCTTCCTGGGTTGTCCGCCGCTGCTTTAATATCAGAGCTGTTGACTCCGAACATACGCTGGATATTATCGAGGTAATCGTATCGTTCCAGTTTAAAATAGGGATGTGCAAGCATAACAGAATCAAAAAAATATTTTTTATTTTTTGAATCAAGCTCTTTGATCCCGACTGAAAATTTTTCAAAGGAGGCATAATCGTCATGCAGGTCTTTTCCGAAATGCATGTTATTGATCTCCATTTTTCCATTCGCATTGATATTTGCCGCATCATTCATATTTCCTTTTATATTCAAGTCCATATCAATATTAGCGGAGAAATTCAAATAGTTCACAATGTCTTTCAGGTACTGTTCGACGATATTCATATCGAATTTATGGGTCACTGCAGTAAGCTGGTAATCAAGGGTCTTGAGGTTAAACATTATATCACCGGCGGCATCTCCACTGCCAATGCCGGGCAAGAAGGAAAATTTTACGTTGAACGTATCCTGGTTTCAGTATTTGCCCGCGCTTTTGAAATTCACTTCTCGTATTGAATAATTGATTGGGATTACCTGTTCAGCATAAAAAAATTCACCATCATTAATGGTTACATTAAGGATATTGAAACGAAAGGATGCTTTTGTACTATCCTGCTTTTTTTTCTGAGCGAATCTTCCGATAAGATCTGAAAAATTAAAGTGTTCATTATTCTGAACAATGTTTCCACGAGGCTGATCAAGTGTGAGAGAATTTATCTGGCAGGTTTTGGAAAGCAGTTTGATCAATGAGATGTCTGCGCTCAGCTCTTTGGCCGAAAAAAAAACGCTATCGCTTTTTTATTCATAGATTTTCAGGTTGGTGAATTGAACAGATCCTTTGAACAGGTTGACCTGGGCACGGTACATTTTGATTTCCCGCCCGGTATATTTTACAGCATATTTTTCTACGATATATTTAGTAAGTGGAGAAATAAACAAGATAAGCGCTGCAAGACACAGTATAATGATAATCAAAAATGTGAACAACAATATTTACCACCATTTACCATGTTTTTTCGCTTTCAATTGGGAAGCGACTAAAGACATTTTTTATGATTTTATATTTATTAATCACAAGTTAAGGTATTATTATGGATGGGCAGAGAAAATGACTCCAGTCATTGGAAGACTTGACAGGAGTCATTCTCCTCATATTAGATATTTCAATACCGCCACAAGTGTTTAATGACAACGCTGACGTAAAGTAGATAAAGAAACATGACTGGCAGTTTTTGTTTCCTGTAAAAGCATTGAGCATTGTTTATAGGGCAAAATTTTTACAGGCACTGCAACAAATGATTACCAACGGAGAAGTATTACTGCCGGTGGATACAGAATGTAAACGACTGTTTAATGTACAGTATAACAAAGAATGGATAGCGTATGCCAAAGCTCCCTGTAAAAAAGGCGTACATTGTGCTAACTTATCTAAGAAATGAAATCGCCTTTTTATCATAAAATTGTATTCGCTTTGCTAATTTTTTCTCTTCCTTTTTCCGTGGCAGCTTTTGGAGTGCTTACCCACGAAGCTATTGTTGATGCCTCATGGGACAATTTCATACTGCCCTTATTAAAAGAAAAATATCCCGCTTCAACTGCTGAGGAACAAAAAGAAGCGCATGCCTATGCTTACGGCGGCGCTGTTGCGCCTGACATGGGTTATTACCCTTTTGGCAGTCAGCTTTTTACAAACCTGGTGCATTATGTACGCAGCGGCGACATGGTAAACGCCTTGTTGAGGGATGCGGCCAACATAAATGAATATGCTTTCGGTTTAGGTTTTCTATCGCATTACGAAGCTGATAACTATGGCCATCCTATGGCTACTAACCTGAGCGTTCCTCTTCTGTATCCAAAGCTCGCTAAAAAATATGGCACTATTATAACCTATGCAGATAATGAAGTTGCGCACATGCGGATGGAATTTGGCTTTGATGTGATTGAAGTTGCAAAGGGTAATTATGCCTCACAGACATATCNNTATTTAATAATCATTTTAATTTAGCAGTGGAAACATTCAGGTGGATCGTGGCAAACATATTTCCAACCATAACAAAGGCCGCATGGTCGGCAAAGAAAAAAACCATTGAAACCAAAAACAACGGCGTTGCCAGTAAACACTTTACATATAAAATGCGCCAGAAACAATATGATAAGCAATTCGGCAAAGGGTATAAACGCCCGGGCTTTTCTGCAAAACTGCTATCTTTTCTTATTCGAGCATTGCCAAAGATAGGGCCATTAAAGGCTTTAAGATTTAAGTCGCCTACACCACAGGCGGAAAAGCTATTTGTACAAAGCTTTGATACTATACTGCTACATTATGCCTTTAATTTAAAGCGTCTGTCCAAAGAAAATATACACCCTGAAGATCTGGACTTCGATACAGGTAAGCCCACAACAGGCTGTGAATACAGCCTTGCAGATGAAACCTACAGTGACTGGCTGATAAAGTTGAAAGCTGATAAATTTACTAATGTTACCAATGCTATAAAGGGAAACATTGTAAACTATTTTAGCCTGGTCACTAAAGCCAAAACTAAATACTATTCCAAAAAATGCGCAAAATTCTATACCGCCTGCAACGAGATTAGTGTATTAGGTATCAGCAATTAGTATCACGTGAACGGATACATGTATAAACTTTTAAAATACAACAAGCCACATTCGGCTATACACATAAATTTCTGCCAGTTTTTGACAATGTTGGGTTCTATCTCAACTAATTGGAAATGGAGAAACAAAATTTAAGTAGATGCCTTATTTTTTAATTAAACTTATATATTAATCCTGGCTCGAAATGCCCGTAAGCATATTTCAGGTTAAAAGAGACTGTATTCCTTTTTAATTTGGGGTCTTTCAATTTCGAATACCGGTGATAGTTATTAACAACTTCTCTGCCGGTTAAAATTCCCAATGCAGCGCCTACCAGCACATCAGTTGCCCAGTGTTTATTTTCTGAGATCCTGCTCAGCCCTACCATAGTTGCATAGCAGTAGGCAATCACGGGAACAATTGGTTTGTCCCTGTATTCCATTGCAAAAATGGTAGCTGCGGCAAATGAAACTGTTGTGTGCCCGGAGGGGAAAGAACTGTTAATTTTTTTACCGAAGGAGGTGTTTGCTGTTTTGGGAAATGGCCCTAAAAATTTAGGTTCAGCTTCAGTTCCCACCGCATAATAAGAAGGCCTGGTGCGGCCTGAAAGAAATTTAGTAATACTTTCTACGGCCGAGGCAGCTAGGTAAGCTTGTGTGGCAAGCAAAGTGGTTGTCTGCATTTTTCTATTTTTAAATATAAAACCATATGCGCCAAAAGCAGCAAGTGTTNNAGCAAATGACAATGCACCTGTTACCAAAGCAAACTTCCCAAGGTTGCCCCAATCTTTACCCGACATGTGAAATGGTTTAGTAAAAGATTGCTTGAGATCACTGCCTAATAAAATAAAATAGCTTTTAAAATTCAGCCGTGTATTGTCATTATAAGCTTTCGGAGCAATATTATTTGCCTGCCTGCCTGCGCTGTCAGTTTTAAAACTTAAACTGTCTAGTTTACTAATAAGCGTATCGGTTTGTTGAGAAAGGGCTATAGAATGGATTGATACAATAAAAAAAAATAACAATCGAAATTTAAATCTCATTATCACCCGGTGTTTGAATTATTATTAATTCCTTATGCAGGTTGATGCACAAATTAACAGGACGGTTTGCCTAAAAAAAAATAACCGCAAAATTTAAAGACGATTTAAAGTATGAAACATACTTACTCATTTCAAAAATTTATGGTGATGCAATGTAACTCTTCTTTATAACTATCGCTAATACTAAAAATGTATGCCTCACAGTTCTTTTTTACAATGGATGATCCAAGTCCTTATGATTCGTTTTTATCCCTGCAGGTATTGCCTGTTTCCAATCTAATANNTTTTTCCCGAGCCGTGTCTCCTTCCGAACCAATAGCGTGGCCGGACACAGCGACGATTCAAGAAGAAGTCTTGCACGGCTTATCATGCCGCCGCAAAAAGACATGGAATAGATACACGGCCTGGAAGAGAAGTATTACAAAGACTAAAGAGAGGCCGCAGATATTGTGTGTCGGCTTATTTAGGTAGAGCTATGTTTTAGGAACACAAACACCTGCATGAATGACGAATTTGAGCCCCGGATTATTCCAAAAGGCGAGACAATAAGCCCTTCCATTGAGCAAGGTATACAGCTTAGAATTTTCCGGCCGTACTCGCGTTAACCTTATACTGGCGCAAACAGTGGGTATTTTCTTATTTAAACATTCTCAGGACAGCATGGGTTATTACAGGATTCCGGTTATTTGTTACATGATTCACACATTTAGTATGGATTACCCCAGACAACAATTTATTAAGTCTACCTTGTAAAAAAATATAATCATGGAAAAACGGATATTGGGAATTATCTTATCCTTACTAGGAGCAGCCGGATTGATTTATGCAGGCATCAGCTTTATGAATGGTGGAGAAGGCACAAGAAATATAAAGGCCATTATTTTTACCGGCCTCCTCGGAGCTATTTTCTTTTTTGCCGGCATCGGCCTGATTAGAAATACAAAAGATAAAGCTACCTGATATCCTAAAAAACAACGTGTTTGAAATAACCCATTAAATACATGGTAAGTAGCGATTGCACATTGACGGTTAAAGAAGAACTATAACCGTGGTTCGTGTCTACGAATCAGAATTATTGAAGTGATTCCTGAAGACACGAACCATGGTTGTTGTCTTCAGGATAAATACATAAGCCTGCCGGTACCGGGTTATTATGCCCGCTTGGCTAAAGCCCCGCCAGAATGAATCTTTCGGGCTGGCATTCGGACTGGAATGTATTCCATATTTTGTCCAAAGGTCACAAAGGACTCCCCTGCAGACTCCTTTGGAGTATAAATAATTCCTTTGTCCATAAGTCCAAACTTAAAGGGTTACCTTTCCAAAATTCCTGCCCGTCCGTTCAGGCGAGAAGATGCGCCTGCCAAAATAGGGCTGAATACTATAAATGATATGTGAATTATGTAAAATATTTCCAGAATGCTGTAATAACAGGTTGATGTATTCAATCTAATTTTACAAAGTTAATAAGGATTCAGATTTAAATAACTTTTTTAATAATTAAAAATGAAAACAAATAAAATGAAAAAAATAGCATTTTTAGCAATTGCAATTGTAACTATTACTCTCGGAGCCTGTACAGGTGGCAGCAATAAAACAACTGACGAGGTTACCACAAGTGATACATCAAACCTGGTTACTAAAGACACCATGCAGGTTATTAAAGACTCTACGATTAAAACAACTGTTACAGTAGATACTTCAAAAATGAAAAAGTAAGTTGACTGTAATTTTGCTTTCCGCGAAGCTATAAACCCACCGTTAGTTTTACGTGAGATGCGTCAACATATTAAAAAAGCTTCTGCTTCTGCCGTGATAAAACTTTTTATGAAATAAAAACGGAAACCTCACAAAGGTTGGCCGTTGGTCATGAGAAAAGACGGCAGCTCTCACGAGTGGTTGATACTGGCTTGCGAAAGAGAGGGAATACCCACGGAGGCCGAGCAGCGTTCCGAAAAATCTTATTCATATTTAATAAGAAAAAGTCATAGAAATCAAAGGAATGCTTCAAACAACCTCTTTACTTTTTATTCTGTTTACCTTCGATTTGAGAATACTGAATAACGAAGCCAAAACAAAAATAATTCCCAATACAGTCACAATAGACGAGCCTGCAGGGAAATCATAATGGAAAGAAAAATTCAATCCAAAAAAGCTTGCCAGAATGCTGATAATAAAAGCTATTACTATTACNNCATTCACTTTTACTGCAAATACAATTGATAAGCCAATCGACATATAGAAGAGAAAATTCCAAACGTTGAAAATGCCAATCAAATGATTTTCCCCGTTTTCAAAGGATTCGGTTAATGCAAAAAATTTACGGAAGAAAATTAAATGCACCAATGCAATAGACCCAAATACGATACCGATCAGTGAAATCTGTTGCCAGCTTATTGATAATATGCTTCCGAATAATACTTCCTGAATGTCAGAATCGCCATGCGGTGTTTTTGAAATAAGTAATACCGTAAGAGCGGACGAAAATGCATATAGTATTCCAATGATTGCCTCCTGCTTCAGCCGCTTATCCTGTATATTAATGAACGACATAAGGAGCGCACCCACTAAGGTAAATATCAGCGGTATGGAAGTAAGGCCGGTACCAATAAAAGCCCCGAAAGCCACGCCCAAAGATGAGATCTGGCCGAGCGCAAGGTCAACGAATACGATTCCGCGCCCTACAACATGCACGCCCAGGTAAGATAATAAAATGCCCGTAATAATGGCCGCCGTAAAAGCCTGCACCATAAAAGGTAATTGAAACATATCAAACATAATCTGCCAGGTTTAATCTATAAATATTATTTGAGCAATGCCGTTAACTGGTTAACATCATAATCAAATAAATCAAAATAATTTTTTATTTNNAAAGCACCCGTAGAGGTAGCCAGCGTTAAAACTTTTATTCCTGTTTGCTTTGCTACAACATCAGCCGATGAAGTGGAAAAATAAGGTGATGAAATAATTACTTTAATGTTGTTGGATTTCACTTCTCCAATTACTTTAACCAATTGTGAAGGCGTTGGCGGTATGCCTGGTTTAGGTTCCATAAAGTCAACAATCTTCAATCCGAAACGGTTTTCAAAATACACCCATTCATTATGATAAGCAATAAGTTTTGATCCCCTGAAGGGAGCCATCGCAGCCTGCCATTGCCGCATTTTTATATCTATATTATTAAAGAAGGCCTGGAGGTTACTTTCATAAATCGCTTTATTTGAAGGATCAACCCTTTCCAGTCCGTTGGCAATATTTCTTGCGATTACTTTTCCATTGAGGGGATCGAGCCAATAATGTGGGTTTCCATAGATATGTATGTCTCCTTCCCCCCTGTTTGCCGATGTGGGAACCTGTACCAAGCCTATTCCCTCTGAAGCATCTACATATCCTGCACCGCCTTTTTGAATTTTTGAATTCCTGGAACTTGTTAATAACTGCGGCGACCACCCGGTTTCAAGATCAAGGCCTACCGTTACGAACATATCAGCATTGCTCAGGTTGATAATATAGCTTGGCTTGGGATCTACAAAGTGCGGATTCTGGTATCCAGTTGCAATAGAAGAAACCGATACTTTACTGCCGCCGATTAGTTCAGTAATGCTTTTCAGGTCGGTTGTAGTAGTTACTACTTTAACCGTGCCTGCATTAGCAAGTGCGAAAGCCGATACTAAAAGGAAAATACTTATCACTAATCTTTTTTTCATCTTGTTAATTTTATCGTTACAATAGTTTTAGTTTTCAATATTGATGAGCACCATGTGCCCCTATTACAAATATCCAGCGTGCCCATGCCTGGTAATATCCTGACTGGGTATTATCCTTAGTTGTTTTTGCTTCAAGCTCAAGTTTAGAGAACTCTGTAGCATACCAACCGACTGTTAATGAATATGCCTGCTCCCTGATCGACTTATTATAAGGCTTTTGCGCATAATCATACCTTCCTGTGAGAAACCAGGTTTTTGCCAATTGATATTGAAGGAACGAATATAACCCCAATGAATTAATGGTAGTGCCTGGTGCATTGTGATTGTTACTATAATACAATTCGGTTTGCCACGTAATTGAATGATAAGTATTCATTTGAACCGGTTTCCATTTATAAGTTAAATCTCCGGCAGCAATATTCGTAGTTCTTGAAGAATCATTCGGTCCTGAAATTCCCGTCAGGCCTAATTCGAATGTCGCATTATCGCTAAGGGTAAAAAAGTTTTTAAGGTGAGCAAGGTATATCATCTGATTTCCCTCGTTGCGGACAAAGGCCGGCGATTCCGAAAAGCCTGATGTGGTTTGGAATATAAACTCCTGGTAAAACGCTTTATTGGGTAGAAGCCAGCTAAGAGATGCGCCTTCATCATTTAATCCCTCTTCGCCAAACAAATTCACATAAGCATTAGGCAGATCAATAAAAGGAAGGGCATGAGGGTGCGTTGGATTTATTCTGCCAACCGCTTCCCGGAATTTTCCCACCTTTAGTTGCAGCTTTGCCGGCAAAGTAAGTGTCGTAAGGTATCCTTCTTCCACTCCTGCACCATATTTACCTGTTACGGGATCCCTGCTAAACGTAAGAAAAAAATCTGCCCGGATATAAGGATCCACAACTGCCTGCAACGAAACTTCTGTTTCATTTAAATAC
>PKYU01000270.1 GCA_003132765.1 Chitinophagaceae bacterium
GATCAAATTCCCTGATATCGTATCCGGCTTTTTCCATTGTTCTTAGTATATCATTTGCTATTCGATCTTGTTTAATGTTTCTAAAAGCACCTGCCAGACGACCTGCGACAATACTTTGTCCGTCTTTCAATAATATGGCGAGGATTTTGGATGCATCCGGAATCAGCGAAAGCGCTGTCCGGGCATCTATAGGGTTTTTTAAAAAAGTATTTTGAGACACTTGCGTAAGCGCAGCCGCCAAAGAAAGCATTCGAATTCCGTCAATTTCGACGATTTCAGTTTTTGACGGAAGCTTCGAGCGCATATGAAACAAAGAGGTATTATATGGAAGTTCTGTTTTAAAGTTATTAGCTTGTGGTGATTTCACGATCATTTGTTGTGGTACTGTCCAATTACCGGCATGTAGCAACATAGACTGTTCAGGAGAAATATACCAATTCCTGCCATATTTATCTTCCAAAAGTTGGGTACAAAAATTCCAAAATGAACTATACCAGGAAGTGCTTTCTCCTTTTGTTTCATTGGGAGGAACACTCATATACCATCCCTGATACACTTCTTTTATGAATCCGTTTTCTAAAAGACGTTCTCTATGCGTCCGGGATAATGCATCTGTTTTAATTGCTATAATTCCTTTTTCCTGTAGCTCCCTAAGGGTGCCTAATGATTCAGCCAATTTTTGAGATGGAGTTGCCATAAGCGTTGCTTAATTGGATCTTTACCAAAATTAGGAAATTTTGCTGTACTAAAATTATAAAAATACGTCGTGTAATAATTATAGAATTATGCTGTATCTAAACTAGGATAATGCGCCATAAAAATTACTTATTGTTTTTCTTAATTACTTATCGCGATATAATGACCCGCCGACAAATTCTACAGAATCTTCAATCCACACAGAAAGATTCTTATATCAACCTATGAATGAAATGACAAAGTCTTACTTTCCTTAAGGTATAAAAAGATTACACAACCTTTATTCCGGAAAACCTTAAAGGAACACACAAAAGCAATGTAGGGAAAATATGCGTTGGATTTTATTAGCCCCACAATAGGTCAAAAATGTAAGTAAAAGTGTAAGTAGAAAATAAAAAAGCATCGTAAATTATTGATTTACAATGCTTATTAATGGATATTTGCGGACCGGACGGGCCTACCGGGTTCGATTTGAACTGAACATCACTTTACATAACAGGACATCAAGCTCTTGTTTTTTAGTTTGTTATAACAACTTTTGATTTTTTTGAAAACTAACTTTACACAGAGTAACAACACTTAATTCGACTAAAAATTCGACTAACTATGTTGTTACCAATTAAACCAATTTGCAGTGCCAGCAAAATCCGCAGAGATGGCACAAGCCTTATTTTTATCCAGTATTGCATGAGTGCAGATAATAAAACACTACTGAATACTGAGATAACAATTCCTCCCCGTTTTTGGAATAAAAAATTAAACAGGGTTTCGGACAACTTACCACCTGAGGTAGGTAAAGCTGTAGAGTTAAACAAAGAGTTACAGCGGCAAATTCGCCTGGCGGAAGACATTATTTCTTTTGCTATTGAAAGAAAAATGAATGATCCCGTGAAATTTGCCAAAGCCACTTTTAAACCGGACTTTGATATTAATAAGTTAGAAAAAGCTGCCAGGGATAAACCAGAAGGCAACGCTAAATTAAACAGGGACTTCTTTTTTCAGTTTGATGATTATATCAAATCAAAAGAAAAGAGTGTTGCCGAGTCAACCTTACATGTTTTTTATAACCTGAAAGCAATCATGCAATCTTTCCAAACTTTCCGTAAAAAGCCAATAACCTTTGATAGAATTGATTACAATTTCTATGAGGAGTTTGTTAACTATTTAACCTTTGAACATATCCATCAAAACAGAAAAGAAATAACAAAGGGTTTCAAAACAAATACAGTGGGAAAGAATATTAAGCAATTAATTATATTCTTAAAAAACCGTAAGCAAAAGAAAGTGATTACTGAGTTGGATTTAACTGGATTTAAAATTGTTGAAGAGGAAGCTGATGCAATCTATTTGACGCCGGAAGAGGTCAATCAAATTTTGTTGCTTGATTTATCAGAGTTGCCACATTTAAAAAAATATAGAGACTTGTTTGTTTTTGGTTGTTTAACGGGTTTAAGATTTTCTGACTTTTCCAACATCAGTTCAGAGGATGTTCGAGACGGGATGATTTTCAAGAAACAAGGGAAAACAAAACATTGGGTGGTAATACCCTTGCGTGATGAAGCCAACAATATTTTTAATAACTCTTTTAATAGAAATATTCCTTTGATAAGTAATCCGGACTTCAATTACTATATAAAAGAAGTAGGCAGGGTAGCTAGTTTTTTACAACCTGTTAAACACTCTTATCTGAAAGGCAACAAAAACATTGTTGAGACAAAACCCAAATACCAACTCATCACTTCTCATACATGTAGAAGGTCATTTTGTACTAATGAATTTTTAGCAGGTACACCAGTAGAATTGATAATGAAGATTTGAGGGCATAAAAGCCTTAAAGATTTTTATAAGTATATTCNNGGCAAAGAATTAAAGAGTTATGGCAGAAAAGAGGTGAACTAAGTGTGGCTTAGGTTAAACATTATAGCTACTGGTGCTATTCTTGTGCAATAATTATGCAATATGTGCAATTATTGTGCAATTCCTGCAAAGTTACAAAAAATCAATTCAAGGAAGAATTCCTTAACCTATCCCAAAAAATTTACTCTGAAGTCCAGGCTGTAAACCTATAACTAAGATTTGTTTAAATATTGTAACTTTATAGCCTTAATTTTCTTTTATGACGGGAGTTAGTTATGTAACAAATGACAAAGGCGAAGCTACAGCAGTATTGGTTCCCTTAAAAAAATGGGATGAAGTCANNCAGTCTTGAAAAATTAAAAATACTGGAAGATTTGAAAAGTGGTTTCAAAGAGATGGATCAACATGTCAAAGGCAAATTAAGAACGCCAACCACTGCTCAGCTATTAACTCAGTTGTAATAAACTGCGGATGAAATTTATATATCTCCCCACTTTTGTCAGGCGACTTAAGGAATTAGCAAAAAAATACCCTTCTATAAAAAATGACTTTTCCTCTTTGCTTAAGGAACTGGAAGCGAATCCACGCACCGGAACAGAACTCGGTAAAGATTGCTACAAAATACGCTTAGCTATAAAAAGCAAAGGTCGTGGAAAAAGTGGTGGTGCCAGATTGATAACCTGTGTCAAGATACAAATGGAAGCAATTTACTTTTTTACCATATATGATAAAGCTGAACAAGATTCTATATCTGATAGTGAACTGAAAACATTCATAAAATATATGCAGAAAGAGTATGGTTCTTAATAGCAAAATTCACGCACTGGCCAAAATTATTGTTCAGTTCAGGTAGTTCAATTTATAAATGCAACGCCCTCGATTTTTTCTTTTTATGCCTATTTTACTAATAGCAACTGGTGTGGCAATGGTTGATCGTTTTTTACCGGTTTCATTAATTGCTTCATTAGTAATTTTATTACGTAATGCCAGTCAAACCGGGTC
>PKYU01000053.1 GCA_003132765.1 Chitinophagaceae bacterium
TATCCTCAGGAAAAGATAAAGCAGGCGAATTTTACCGGGCCTTCCATTACAGTATATTCTCCTATATCTCTTACCGCATCCCTGAAATCAGTGATGAAATTTATCGTATAGATGATGCTATGAAAGCCGGTTTTGGCTGGGAAATCGGCGCTTTTGAAACATGGGATTTATTGGACGTAAAGAAAATTCTATCTGCCATGAAGGAGGCTGGTTATTCGGTAGCATCATGGGTGCAGGAATTTATAGATGCAGGTAATACTTCATTTTATAAAATTGACAATGGAAAGCGTTTATACTACGATGTAAGCACTAAAACATATCTTCCTTTACCTGGCGGCGAATCGTTCATTATTTTAAGTGATCTGAAAGAAAAGACTATCTGGAAAAACAGCGCCTGCAATTTATATGATCTGGGTGATGATGTGGTAGGGTTACAATGGAATACAAAAATGGGTAGCATTGGCAGCGAGGTATTAGAAGNNAGTGCAGGTGCCAATGTCGGAATGATTTTTATGTACGCTGCAGAGCAGGAATATGATGAACTGGACATTGCTGTTCGTATGTTTCAAAATACGATGATGAGAGTCAGGTACTCGGCCATTCCGGTTGTAGTGGCCCCTCACGGACTTGCACTCGGCGGGGCATGCGAAATGAGTCTTCATAGCGATAAAGTGCAGGCAGCGGCCGAAACCTATATCGGACTTGTGGAATTAGGAGTTGGCCTCATCCCGGGCGGTGGCGGAACAAAGGAATTTGCCTTGCGGGCTGCCGATGAAATGCACCCTAATGAGCCGGAAACAATTACTCTTCAAAGCCGCTTTTTAACCATAGGGACTGCCAAAGTATCTACTTCCGCATTTGAAGGATATGAATTAGGCATCCTTCGTAAAGGAATAGACGAAGTAAGTATGAATCAATCAAGAAGATTAGCGGATGCCAAACAAAGTGTAATTGAAATATTTGATGAAGGATACACTATGCCGGTACAACGAACAGATATCAAAGTGTTGGGGCGCTCCGTTTTAGGAACATTATATGCAGGAATTAATGGGATGTTCCGTGGAAATTATATCAGTGATCATGATGTAAAAATTGCAAAAAAACTTGCTTATGTAATGTGCGGCGGCGATTTGAGTGAACCAACATTGGTAAATGAACAATACCTGCTGAACCTAGAAAGGGAAGCATTTCTGAGCCTATGTGGTGAAAAGAAAACACTGGAAAGATTACAAAGCGTTTTAAAAACCGGAAGGCCGGTTAGAAATTAATAAGATGGGTGAAGTCGAATTTATTTCTTCTGACAATCTTTTGGTAATTCATTCAATGATCTATTTTTACGGATATGCTGCTGATCCAAATGTCGGCTTGCAGGTTGCGAAAAATATTGAAGACCATTGGAACGAGCCTTCAGGAAAGACTCTGGTAAAAGGAAAAATTTATTCTGTTATTTTTGATATCCGTGGAATTTATCTAAACCCGATAAGACCTGAAATAATTTTCGAAAATACCAATCCGAGTAATAATTTTTTTCGAATTGAAGAATATGCCCATGGCAATATATCCTTTGTGGATGGATTAGGTTCTAATACTGGCTATTTCAAACTGGAAAACCTGCTCAATAATTCTACCACTGCGGCCCATGAATATGGCCATACACTCGGTTTAGACCACCCGGATAATTCGGATATCAGGGGTTATGGGCAACCTGGAATTATGTACCCGCGAGGCACTTTGGTAGATCCGGAATTTCAATATGATCCAAAAATACCCGCCGGTTTAACTGGTGGAACCATGAATCCATTTACAAGGAAAGTTTACCAGCAGGATATTGATCTTCTCAAATTGGGCAAGCTGCGTTACAATAAGAAAGGATTTGCCGTTTTAGGAGAATTTTCCGGTATCTGGCACGATGAACAACACCCCTGATTGCCATTCAAAATAATCGCATCGCATTTTATTTTATCGTTCCTGTATATTGCACATAATTTAATAATTGTATATGCCTATACTTTCAGTAGAAAATCTATCCAAATCATATGGCAGAATCCAGGCATTAAAGAATGTCAGTTTCTCTGTTCCTGAAGGCTCTGTCTATGGAATTTTAGGTCCTAATGGCAGCGGTAAAACAACCATGCTTGGAACAATAATGGATATTCTTAAGCCTACTTCCGGAGGGTATAAGCTTTTTGATGAAGATCCATCCGAAATACACCGAAGAAAAATCGGTACTCTTTTAGAAACTCCAAATTTTTATCATTACTTATCCGGTGAAAAAAACCTGGAAATAGCAGCAGAAATAAAACAGCATGGAAAAGACGATATCCCAAAGGTGCTGGAGATGGTTGATCTAACAAAAAGAAGAGATTCGAAATTCAGCACGTACTCGCTTGGAATGAAGCAGCGCCTTGCCATTGCATCCTGCTTGTTGGGTAATCCAAGGGTTTTGGTTTTTGATGAACCTACCAACGGATTGGATCCGGTAGGCATTGCAGAAATAAGAAGCCTAATGAAAAATTTATACAGTGAAGGCAAAACCATTATAATGGCAAGTCATTTATTAGACGAGGTTGAAAAAGTATGCACACATGTCGCCATTTTAAGAAAGGGCGAACTGATTGCCTCAGGAAACGTAAATGAAATATTATCAAATGAAGACATGGTTGAGGTTGGGGCAAAGGATGAATCAAGGTTGATGGAATTGCTCAGGGATATGCCTAAAATTTCACGTGTGGCAAAAGATGGTGGAATGGTTAAAATTTTCTTTCCAGTTGGAACTGCCGATCTGGAATCGGTCAACAATTATTGCTTCAGTAAAGGCATCATCTTAAATCATTTATTACTAAAAAAGAAAAGCCTTGAGGCAAGGTTTTTTGAACTTACCAATAATTAATCTGCCATGTTACACTTTNNAGTAAAAAACTACAAAGCCTTCTGGGTATTTACGATCCTTTATTTATTTGCCATCCTGGGCATTAACTACACAGGGTATTATGTAAATGAATTAACCATTCAAAATGTACCTCAAACTCAAATCCTTCTGGGCACTCCTTATGCATTTCCAAAAGTATGGCAGACAGTGGGCTGGATGAGCAGCTGGTTATTATATTTCCCGGGTATTCTTTTTATTATGCTATTAACTAATGAATTCAATTTCAAAACCCATCGGCAAAATATAATTGACGGGTGGACCCGGATGCAGTTTGTTTCGGTGAAATTTGTATTTGCAATTTTGTTTTCAGTTATTGCCACATTTTTCAATTTCCTGGTAGCATTACTGTTTGGCTCACTTACCACAGGCTCTTCATTTACCTTCCAGGGAATGGAAAACGTGGGTTATATTTTTATTCAAACTGTGGCGTATATAACTTTTGCAATGTTTCTCGCAATTCTATTCAGGAGAAGCGGGGCCGCTATTGCTGTTTTCTTTTTATACGGCTTAATTTTCGAATGGTTGATAACGGTGCTTATCAATTTTAAATTCGATCTTGCACCGCTTGGATATTTTTTACCGCTGCAGGTAACCGATGTCATGCTACCAATTCCATTTGGCAAGGCTGTTATTTACAAAGATGCACCTGATCAATATATTCTCGTGCTGGCAAGCCTGGTTTATATTGGCAGCTATTTCTTCTTTGCAATGAAGAAGTTTACAAAAGATGATTTGTAGGTTAAATAACAGAACCATTCAAATTACTAAATCTTTACTTTCCTACCCTGGCTAACCAAATCATCTATTGCTGATTCTATGGAAGGGAAAAAGAATGTAAACCCAATAGATTTGATTTTTTTACTACTAACTGTTGCGCTTTTTAGAATTTCAATGCTTCTTTTTCCCAGGAATAATCTCAGAAAAAAAACTGGAATATGTATCGGGATATAAAATTTAANNTTTCTGCTGTTTCTATCATCAATTTTTTCTGGGATACTGGAGCAGGGGCAACAGCATTGAACCCACCATTTAATTCGGTATTTTCAATGGCTTCAATATACATGCGGCATAAATCATCAATATGAATCCAACTAATCACTTGCTTTCCATCCCTCATTATTCCTGCTATTCCAAATTTTAAAAGTTTCTTATATTCATTAAACGCCCCTCCCTCATTGGTTAGCACAATACCGGTCCGAAACTTTACCACCCTGATATTCAATTCTATTGCCTGATCCACACTGTTTTCCCATTTAAGACAGGTTTCACCGAGAAAACCTTTATCAGAAGGATCTGTTTCATTAAAGCCTTCTTTATGAATAAGAGGGTTTGCATCAGCGCCATACCAACCTATGGCAGATGCAGTTACAAATGCCTTTACCCGGTTAGGGTATTCTTTTAGATTTTTTATTATTAATGAACTTGATTTTGTACGGCTATTTAAGATCTCTTCTTTATACTTTGTTGTCCATTTCCTATCCATAACACCAGCGCCCGCCAGATGGATGATATAATCTATTTTCTGTAATATGGATGAATCCAGTTGTTGCTTTTCGACATCCCAATAACTAAAAGAGATATTTGGATTATCTGGAATATTTTTTTTATTTCTTGATAGGATAATTACTTGAAAGTTCCGCTCAATTAAATGGCTTGTTAATTTTTTCCCGATGAGTCCGGTCCCGCCGGAAATTAGAACTACAGGCATAATTTTATCGTAAATTAGTAATGAGTAAAATTAGATTATTTCAATAGATCAATCTGAATGTCGTAATTAATTACTTTTACCCTACAAATACCTATATGAAGAATATTTTTATTTTACTGAGCTTGTGTTTTATTTCTATTAAAGTCTGTTCGCAACAGATAAAATACAGCCAACCAGAATCTGAAGATATGCGAACGCTTGATTTCGAAATCATCGGAAAAGTGAGCGGTAATTATTTAGTGTATAAAAATTTAAGAAGTAAGGACATGCTAAGTATTTATGATGATGATATGAATCTAAAAGAGAATGTAGATCTTGATTTTATTCCGGATAAAACGATTAATACAGACTTTATAGCTTACCCTGATTTTGTTTATGTCATCTACCAATACCAAAAAAGAAATATTCTGCATTGCATGGCTGCTGCCCTGGATGGGAATGGAAAGATCATAAAAAAACCATTTGACCTCGACACTACCAGCGTCGGATACTTTTCTAATAACAGAATTTATGGGGTAATAAACAGCGAGGATAAGTCAAAAATTTTAGTTTATAAGATCCAGAAAAAAAATGACGAATACAGTTTTACAACCTCTCTTTTTAATGTAGCCTTACAGCTTATACATAAGTCAAGAACTGAAACATCTTTCCAGGATAACAGGGATATTTTCAGTGATTTTTTTGTTGACAATGATGGCAACTTTCTATTTACAAAAGGAACGAAATTCAATTCGAAAGATTACCAGCATCAATTAATGTTAGTAACAAAAAGCCCGCTGGCTGATACTTTTAGCATATATGAATTCAACTTATCAGGAAATTTTCTGGATGAAATAAAATTGAAGGTTGATAATTTAAATAACCAATTTCTTATCAATTCATTATACTATAATAAAAAAAACGGGAATGTTGAAGGATTATACACTTCCGTTTGGGATAAAGAAAACAATAAGCTTATTTCACAAAATTTCGCCTCATTTAATGATTCAATTAAGTTAGCTGTAAGAACNNGGCGGCACCAGGCAGGCTTTTAATAATTTTTTTATAAGAAATGTAATTCTAAAAAATGATGGGGGTTTCATTCTGACAGCGGAAAACCGCACTACCCAATCGCAGGGTACGCCATGGAACCGATATAATTATTTGTATGGCTCACCTTACCTTTCACCTTATAATTCATTTTATCCCTATTCGCCTTCTTCCTATTGGTATTCTGGTCAATATCAAAATTATTACAATGGTGCCCCCGTAAGGTACTTTTACGAAAATATTGCCGTTTTTGATTTGGATAAAAGCGGAATTTTAGTGTGGAGTAATGTGGTACATAAATCACAATACGATGATTTTACTAATAATTATTTATCCTACACCCTTATACCTTCAGGGGGACAAATTAATTTCCTATACAATGAATTAGAAAGGCACAATGAGCTTTTAAAAGTTCAATCTATTTCAGCAGACGGAAGTCTGACCAGGCAGCCTCCACTAAGAAACCTCGACAGGGGTTATGAATTCATGCCTCGTTATGCCAAACAGGTAAGCTACAACCAATTAATTGTTCCGTGTACTTATAGAAATTATATTTGCTTTGCAAAAATTGAATTATAGCTGGTCGGAAATTAGAGAACTTTTCATTTCATTACCAGTTCATTGGTTTAGTCAGTATTAATTTTTTACTTTTGTTTTTCAATGTAAATTATTTGTGATTGGAACATTCAGGGCTAACAATCCTTTCAACACTTTCCTGCTGCTTATATATGGCCTGCTGCTGAAGCTTGTCTGGTTTATTCATCCTCAGATTCCGGTTGTTCAAAAAACAGACGGCCTTTTTTATAATCGCGTCCTCTTGGTAGTCAAACCTTTTTTAGACCAATATCCTTTTGTTTATTCTCTAATCGCTTTTATATTCATATACACCCAGGCATTAAGTTTTAATCGCTTGCTAAATAACAGGAAGTTGATGCAGAAGCCCAATTATTTGCCAGGTATGAGCTATTTGTTAATTACTTCTTTTTTTCCAGAATGGAATATCCTGAGCTCTTCCCTAATATTAAATACTTTACTAATTTGGGTATGGGCAAAAATGAGTAGTCTATATAATAACCCGCATGCCAAATCAACTTTATACAATATTGGTATGGTTATCGGAATCACAACTTTTTTCTATTTTCCTTCTCTTGCTTTTGGCCTGCTTATCATTTTTGCCCTTCTAATAACCCGCCCGATAAAGGTAGCTGAATGGCTTATTTCCATTTTGGGAATCCTGACACCTTGGTACCTGCTGTTTGCATGGCTATTCCTCACAAATAGGTTATATAGCTTCCAGGTTCCGGGTATCCGTATACAATATTCCTCATTTATACAGAATAATACACAATACGCAGGAATGTTATTAATTCTGTTATCGGCAATTATGGGTGCAGTTTTTGTACAAATAAATGCAAGAAGACAAGTGGTACAGGTGCGCAAAAGTTGGGGATTATTATTACTATACCTCATTGTAGCTATATTAATTCCTTTTATTAACAGTATTCATAATTTTCAGTACTGGATTTTAACTACAGTTCCGCTTTCTGCAATTATTGCCTGCTTCTTCTTTTACCCAACCAAAAAATGGTTCCCTTTATCTTTCCATTGGATTATGGTTGCCTTTGTTATATATATGGATTACCTGAAGAGATAATTCTTAGTATTTTTGCACCTGAAAAATTATAAATAAATTATCCATGAAATTTGGAGTTGTAGTATTCCCCGGATCAACTTGCGACAGAGACATGATCGGTGCTTTGAGAAATGACCTTAACCAGGAAGTTATTTCTCTTTGGCACAAGGATAAAGATCTTTCCATGTTTAATGTTGAAGATTGTATCGTACTTCCGGGAGGATTCAGTTACGGAGATTACTTGAGATGCGGTGCAATTGCAAGATTTAGCCCTATGATGCAAAGTGTGATAGAATTTGCAATTAATGGCGGAAAAGTTTTTGGAGTTTGCAATGGCTTTCAAATACTTTGTGAAAGTGGCTTGTTACCGGGAGTTTTATTAAGAAATGCGAATATGCAATTTGTTTGCAAAAATGTATTTATAAAAGATAAAGGCAATAAAGTTCTAAAAATTCCTGTTGCACATGGGGATGGCAGATTTTATGCTAACCCGGAAGTTTTACTTCAAATACAGGAACAAAACCAGGTTATTTATAGTTATTGCAATTATGAAGGCTTGAGCGACATTGATTATTCACCAAACGGATCCATGAAAAATATTGCTGGAATCTGTAACAAAGAAGGAAACGTCTTTGGAATGATGCCTCACCCTGAAAGGGCTTGCAGTGGTCTACTAGGTAACACAGATGGAAGGAAAATATTTTCAGATTTATTTTCTATAAACTAACGTTAAAAAATCATTTTCTAAAATACTAAAAGCTTGTTATTTCGTTTAATATTTTATAATTGTAAAAACGGTCGATGAAATGAAAAAGATATTATTTACTACAGCTTTCAACCTGATAATAACTCTCACCTTTGGACAAATTCTTAATCCTGTAAAATTCAATTATAGTGCAGTAAATAAGGGAAATAATCAATATGAAGTCCACATAAAAACGAGGGTTGATCCTAAATGGCATATTTATTCAATATATAATCCTGATGGAGGAGCACAGGCGACAACAATAAATTTTACAAATGCAAAAATGATAGGGAAAGCGAGGGAGGCAGGTAAAATTCAAACTAATTTTGAAAAAGAATTTAAGGTGGATCAAAAGTATTTTGAAACAAGTGTTGATTTCATACAAACTGTTAAAGTTGAATCCGGAATGAGGAAGGTGAAAGGAACATTGGAATACATGGTATGTAATGACCGGCAATGCCTGCCTCCGAAGACAGTGGCTTTTGAAATAGTTCTTTAAATAATAAAACTGATATTCTTTTTAAACCATGGGATAACATCAGTTATCCTATTTTTTTAAATTCATCAATGAAAATTTACAGATTTTTCTTTACGGCTGTTTTATGTTGTATTGCTATTTTTGTTTTCAACCAAAATGCAACAGCCCAAATCATACAGGCAAATCAAAAAACATTATCACACACCTTTCTCGATGGACTCAGATGGGGATTCATTTCTGTTTTGCAGCCTTGTCTTTATGCAATGTTTCCAGTTACAGTTACCTTTTTTCTGAAANNTACGCTTTATTCTTTTTCTATCATCGCAATCTTCACAGTATTCGCTTTTGCGCTAACATTAATATTCGGAAAAGATACATTATACCAGATTTCAACAAGCGCTGTTTTCAACATTTTTGTATTTCTGCTATTTATGGTTTTTGGGATTTCATTTTTAGGTGCATTTG
>PKYU01000156.1 GCA_003132765.1 Chitinophagaceae bacterium
TCAATTTAAGATTCCGGGGTATAAAATTGTAGCTAATACTGTTAACACATCCTTCTTTTATCCTAATTTTAAACCATCAAATTCACCAGTTCATTTCATACACATTTCTTCTTTAGAATATCAAAAAAATATAGAGAATGTCATTGAAGCGCTTAATCTGGTTAAGAAAAAAGGATTTGATTTCCGTCTTTTGATATTAGGTCCGCCGAAAAAGGAAATAGCGGAATTAGTGGTGCAAAAAGAATTGCAGACTTTAGTAGAGTATAAGAATGAAGTACCCCAGGATCAGGTAGCTTCTTATTTACGCGGATCGGATGCCCTTATATTATACTCCCATTATNNGAATACCCTGGAAAATTTTATTCTTGGCAATTACCTTTTTGACAAACAATCAATAGCTGAAAAGACTGCAGAAAGGTTTAAATACGGCAAAATAGGGAAAGAATTTGCAGCTATTTATGAAAATGTTATAGGCACATAACAACTAACCCTTTTTCCTATCTTCGCGGCCAAATATGAAGAACATTCGGAATTTTTGCATTATTGCCCACATTGATCATGGTAAAAGTACCCTTGCTGATCGAATGCTGGAGCTAACTGGCACTATTGAGATTAGGAATATGAAGAACCAAAGNNAGTACCCTTGCAGATCGCTTGCTGGAGTTTACCCATACAATTACCGATCGTGAAATGCAGGCGCAGGTTTTGGATGATATGGATCTGGAAAGAGAGAAGGGGATTACTATTAAAAGTCATGCTATTCAAATCAATTATCCATATCAGGGAAATGAATATGTTTTAAATCTCATCGATACTCCGGGTCATGTGGATTTCAGCTACGAAGTTAGCAGGGCATTGGCGGCATGTGAGGGAGCACTGCTGCTGGTAGATGCCACACAAGGCATTCAGGCTCAGACAATTTCGAATCTATATCTCGCCATTGATAATGACCTTGAAATCATTCCTGTGATTAATAAAATTGACATGGATGGCGCGATGATACCTGAAGTAGAAGACCAGATTATAGAATTAATTGGCTGCAAGCATCAGGATATTTTACATGCAAGCGCCAAAACTGGAATCGGTATCGAAGAAATTCTATCGGCTATTATCAAAAGAATCCCGGCTCCGGAGGGAAATTATGAGGCACCTCTGCAGGCATTAATTTTTGACAGTGTTTTTAACAGTTTCAGGGGAATTATTGTTTATTACCGCATATTCAATGGTGTTCTGAGAAAGGGAGAAAAAATTAAATTTTCAAATACTGGTAAGGAATATGGAGCTGATGAGGTAGGAATTTTAAAAATCGGGCTTACTCCTAAACTGGAAGTGAAAGCCGGGGATGTAGGTTATGTGATCACAGGCATTAAAAATGCAAAAGAGGTAAAAGTAGGAGATACCATAACTACCACCACCAACCCTTGTAAACAGTCTATAAAAGGTTTTGAAGAGGTGAAACCAATGGTTTTTGCAGGGATCTTTCCGATAAATACAGATGAATTTGAAGAGCTGAGAGATTGTATGGAAAAACTCCAGCTGAATGATGCTGCCTTAACTTTTGAGTTGGAGACATNNTGCTGCACATGGAAATTATTCAGGAAAGACTGGAAAGGGAATTTAACCAAACTGTAATTACAACTGTTCCTAACGTAAGTTTTATTGCTTATACTACGAAAGGGGAAAAAATAATTGTAAATAATCCAGTTCAAATGCCTGACCCCAGCAGAATAGAAAAAATTGAAGAACCATATATAAAAGCACAAATTATTACAAAGCCGGAATATATCGGGAACATCATAACGCTTTGTATTAACAAAAGGGGAATTCTTATTAACCAGGGCTATTTGACACTAACGAGAGTAGAACTTACTTTTGAAATGCCACTGACAGAAATTGTATTTGATTTTTATGACAGGCTCAAAAGTGTAACAAGAGGATACGCTTCTTTCGATTATCACCCGATTGGTTATAGAGAAAGCGATATTGTAAAAATGGATATTTTATTGAATGGTGACAAAGTAGATGCATTGAGTTCCCTGATTCACCGGATTCGTTCCCAGGATTTTGGAAGAAAGCTTTGTGAAAAATTAAAAGAATTGGTTCCACGCCAGCAATTTCAAATTGCTATACAAGCCGCAATAGGGGCAAAAATTGTTGCCCGTGAAACTATTAGTGCCATGCGTAAAGATGTAACGGCAAAGTGCTATGGTGGAGATATTAGCCGGAAAAGAAAATTGCTGGAGAAACAAAAGGAAGGAAAGAAAAGGATGAAACAAATAGGTAACGTTGAAATTCCGCAGGAAGCGTTTTTAGCTGTATTAAAACTTGATGAATAAAACATTTTTTTTAAAAAATCATAAAATGGCCAGGTTGAAACTTAATAAGGAAATGAATATTGAAGTCAGGGTTTTGCTTATTTCGAAAGGAAATGATGAGCCACTTTCGGGTAAGAAATATAAAGTCCGGTTATTTGATAAGGACATTATTAGCGATGATTATTTAGGAGAAAGTGTACTTAATAAGGAAGGCAGAGCTACATTTGTACTGACAGGAAAGCATTTTGAAGGGTTTTCAAAACTTGATCAAAAACCAGATTTTTATTTCGTTGTTTATAAAGACGNNGATATTGAAGAATTCAAAATGAAAGAAGGAGAGGTGATTGACTTAGGTACCTTTTTATTAGACCCCTTAAAAAAACTCTAATTATCGTCCTGTCCGGAGCCCGGTGATTTAGGTGTAGAAACTTTCGGAATACTATCTCCGGGATTCTGAGAATAATTTTCAGGCATCCTTGTGCTTAATTTAGATTCATCTATATTTCCGTTAGGATCCAATATCGGTCTTGGCACCGGTTCCTGACCTTCAGGTGTTTTAACGGTAAACACTTTTTCAATGTGTACCCATTTTCCACTGATCCATTTCAGGCCTTCATAGTCCCCATCTGGTATATACGTATATTTCTTTTGTGGCTCACCTGTTTCAGAAATCAGGTGCTCATATATAATCATGTCCTGGTCAGGATCATAGGTTAATCTCGGACCTGCATTTTTCTTGTATTCNNATTCCATTATATACCGGGCCCTGAATTGCTTCATTAAACTGTTATCCTGAAAACTGAAATATGAACCTCCAAAAACCGGCATTCCATTATCGAATGTGAGTACTTCAATAATTTTTTTATTACTGCTTATATTGTTTTCGTCAAACCCCAAAAGCGTGTAAACATTTTTTCCGAATGCCACTTTTTCAATAATTCTGTAATATACCGCGCCAACCCATCCAAAATTATTGCCAACCGTATCATCAATATTTTGTATAACATCCGTCTTATCAATCAAGGGAAACAGTTTAAGCGTTCCATCAATAGAATTCATCTGGATGGTTCCGTGATGGCGGGTGACATTATCGTTAACTACTAATTGCCAGGTAAATATTCTAAATGAACTATCGGGGGGCTCAAGTTTTGAAATGGTAAGAAGTGAATCGAAAGGGAAGTTGAATGAATTGTTTATTTTAAGAGCCCTAACAAATATTTTAGTAAACTGACTGTCTGCAAAAAAACGATCTGCAGAATTTCTCCCCTGGATTATTTTTAAAGCGAAAACTTTCATAGAGTCTTCTTTTTTCTCCAGTTCCTTCATATCCGGGCCCGATAGTTGCCCAAAACCTGCTTTGTTGATAATCAAAAATAACAAGAGAAAAATCCGCATGCTTTTCATCTGCAAAGTTTAAACAAAGAAAACTGAATTTGGGGAATTAAATTGTAACACAAAAAACTTTAACGAACTATAACGCCCTGGCCACAGAAATAAGGTCTTCAAAAACGAAGTCAATATCCGGATTATTAATATCAACCTCTTTTCGGGTAGTGGGTAAGAAGATGTTAAATGCGACATTCAAATTTCTTCCGAATTTCATGTCGCTCAATGTATTTCCGATCATGATACTTTTAGAAAAATCAATTTCAGGAAAGTCCTTTTTTGCCTGTAACCCCATCCCGGGATTAGGTTTCCTGTTCTGGCTTTCATTATCCAAATCAATAGAGTAATAAATCTTATCAATTTTACCACCGGCCTCCTCAAATTCTTTAATCATATTTCCATGAATTGTTTCCAGGTCTTCAAGTTTCGTAAGTCCTTTTGCAACGCCCCGTTGGTTGGTTATGATAAATATTTTACCAAATGTTTCTGTAAAAATCTTAAGTGCTTCCTTTACACCAGAATAAAAAGTAAACTCATCCCACGTATGAATATAATCTTCATGCTTCTCAACATTGATGACTCCGTCACGATCAAGAAACAAAGTCCAGGTGTTATCAATATTTTTAAAATGCAAAGTTTTCAATCCGTTATAAATAATTTAAACATTTAATAATTCGCTTTGTGCTCTTGCATAATCCTCAGGAATTCCGATGTCAATAAAGTATTGGTCCTGAACTAAACCATATAATCTCCTTTCCCGCACATTTTTTTCCAGGTAATCTTTTTCGAACGAAAAGTTAAGAGGAAAAGTTTCTTTTCGGAAATTTTCAGTATTCAATAGATAGATACCTCCGTTTATATACCCGGTTTCGTAAAACCTTTTTTCTTCAAACGAAATAATACGATTGTTTTGATCTGTTACTACCACTCCATATCTATCAAAATGGCTCATTGGTTTCAGGCATAAGGTACAGTTTGCTTTATGCTGAACATGAAAGCTGCTTAATTGTTCCACACTCACTTTAAATAAAGTATCACCGTTACAAACAAGGACATTTTCTTCAGTAGCCTTTTTAAGGGCTAATTGTATTGCACCTCCGGTTCCTAAAGGTTCATCTTCCTGAGAAAATTGAATCTTTAATTCTTCATTTTTACCATATTGATCATTAACATAATCCAGTATGTTTTTGCTTTTATAACCAACTGAAAAAATATAATCAGTGACACCTTCTTTTGTAAGATGAGCTATTACATAATGCAGGAAAGGTTTTCCAGCTATGGGGGCCATACACTTCGGCAATTCAGACACAACTGAACGAAGCCTGGTTCCAAGTCCGCCCGCTAAAATAATAGCTTGCTTAATCATTAGTATCAGCAAAATAAATTTCTTCAACAAGCTGGCAAATGATATGGCCAAGCATTATATGACTTTCCTGGATTCGTGGAGTATCATCTGAAGGGACATTTATCAATTGATCAGCAAGTTTTTTTAGTTTACCTCCGGATGCGCCAGTGAATGCGATGGTGATCATATTTTTTTCTTTTGCAACTTCAAAGGCATTAATAATATTTTTGCTATTACCTGATGTGCTTAACCCTACCAATACATCACCGGGATTTCCTATTCCTTTAATAAGACGGGAATAAATTACATCATAACTATAATCATTTGCTACAGCAGTTAAATAGGAGGTATTACAATGCAATGCTTCTGCGGGAAGAGCNNGAGATGTTGCGCATCGGCAGCGCTGCCGCCATTACCGCAGAATAAAACTTTATTACCTTTTTCGAATGCATTCACAATAAGCTTCACACAATCCTTTACAGTTGATAGAAGTTTTGCCTCTAAAAGAATTTTAGATTTTACTTCTATTGAGGACTGAATAATATTCTTAATTTTTTCCATGAAATTCTTTTTAAACAGACCACGTCGTTAATCCGTATTTGGTAAATGTATAATTCCTCACCTCTCCTCCAAATTTGTTCAATTCATTNNCACCGGTTGCGCCTGCAAGTTTTGCCGCTGCATAGATTTCTTCAATTCGGCTGTTGCTGATATTATCCGCCATCTTACGTTTTTGTTGAAACCCAAAATCGAGAATCTCTCCAAATTCGTTCAACTTTCCTTGCAGCAATGCCTCTTTCATCATGCGGGCCTGCTCTTTTAATTGATGCATCGCTTCAATGCTTCTTTCATTTTTACTATTAACATTTTTAACCTGTTCCTTAATAATATCGGCGCTTTCGCGACTTTTGGCCGTAAAATACAAAACCAGGTTATTTTCAAGTTCATGAAGGTATTGTGACTTTACCCGCAAAGGATTTACAATTACCTTATCACCTTCATAAAATTCCATAAAGTTCACGCCACCAAACATCGCTGCGTACTGATCTTGCTTTCCGCCTGCAAGTTTCAAATCTACCCTTTCGATTTGAAAGGCAAGATGGGCAATATCATAATCACCCAAGGGAAGTTTCAGCATTTCTACAAAGGCACCCAAAATTGCAACTACCAGTGTGGAAGAAGTGCCTAAACCAGATCCNNCCCGCCGGAGCATCAACAAAAGTTGTAAGCCGGAACCCGGTTTTTTGCATACCAAAATCCTTTTGAATTCGATTATAGACTCCTTTAAGCAAATCAAGGGTTCCATTTATTGGCAAAGATTTCATCCATTTGAATCTTTCCACTTCGTGCCTGTCAAGTGCCTCAACTATGATAATATCCTCTTCCAACGGTTCAATATTAGCAAACGCAAAAAGTGAAATAGTGGCGTTTAGGATTGCTCCGCCAAATTGATCGCTATACGGACTTACGTCTGTTCCTCCACCTGCGAGGCCTATTCGTAATGGTGCTTTGCTGCGGTAAATCATTTTGTATCTGCTTCTTTAAAATATTAAAAATTGATAATGATTCTTCCCGGGTTATTTTAATAATTCAGTTATCGCTTGTACCATATTATTCCAATTATATTTCTTTTTTTCTTCACGAAGATGCGATAAAAAAAATTCTTCTCCCGTTTCAAAAAATTCCATGATCTTTTCAGCAATGCTTTCCGCATTAGGTTCTGCAACCAGTCCTGCTTTTTTATCGGGAACCATGGATGGCAGACCGCCAACGTTTGTTACAATCATTGGCTTTTCAAAATAATAGGAAAGTGGCGTTACGCCGCTTTGAGTCGCATTTCGGTAAGGTTGTATTACGCAATCTGCAGCGCATAAATAATATTTTACCATACTGTCCTGAATAAAATGAGTATGGATAAGGAGATTGTCTTTTATTGCCGGATCATTCAATAATTCCCGGTAACCTTTTTCATCTTCATAAAACTCTC
>PKYU01000614.1 GCA_003132765.1 Chitinophagaceae bacterium
AGAAATCATCCTTATAATGGTTTTCTAAGATAAGTGTGATGTTTTTTTCCTTTGCATAAGGAAGGCATTCATAAATACAATCTGCTGCAAACTTCACTCCTTCAGCTATAGAAAGCGATGGCCTTCTTTGACCGGACAATACCCTGCAATAAGAACCGCCAAGCGCAAAAGTCATATCAATCCAACTCTTTTGCTTTTTGATTTCCTGTTCGCGAAAGGATTTATCAGGATGCGTAAAATCAGGTGAGCAACACATAATCGGGATTGACTTGCCATAACTTTCTACATGACCACGAAATTTCTTCCAGTTGCTTTCATCCTGCATTTCAAGGAAACCAGCATACCATTCCAATCCGTCAATATCTAATTGAACCGCCAGTTCAATCCATTCGGATACGCTCATGGATCCATCTTTACAGAGCGCTTGCATAAATGCTTTGGGGAAAACAGCCAGTTTGGGCATAAGAATACATATTATTTTGATACAGGAATAGTGCTTGTGTCTTTTGGCGGATTGCGACCAATGAAAGGATGTTGTTCCAAATCAACCACCTGGCCACTTATTGGGCCACATTCATCTGCCAGCCAGTAAATAGCTGCTGCGGCAATTTCAGCAGGATCTAAAATTCTCCCGGAAGGAGCATACACAGATGGAAGATCTTTATACCAATCTTCTGCCAATCCATGTTGCTTTTTTCTTTCGCGCTCGGTTTCAGTTAATACCCAACCGGGGTTGATTTGATTTACACGCACACCATTTTCACGATGAAGAGTGTCGCCCAAATTTCGCGTTAACNNTGCGTTTACAGAGCCAATGTTTAATACACAGCCGTGCTGTTGCGTTAAATAGGGAAGCGCAGCTTTGATAAGTAAAAAAGGCGCAATGGTATTCACTGCAAGAATACGTTCTATAAAATCTTTGTCAGTAGTATGAATGTTTGACGAAGCAACGATTGCTGCATTATTCACAACTGCATCTAATCGGCCAAAAGTTTTTATAGCTGTTTGCACCAATTGCTCCTGCACACCTTCTGTTCTTAAATCTTCAATATGCAGTACAGCATTTTCATCGCCTAATTGTGCAACTACTTCTTTGCCCCATGCTTCTTCCAGGCCATGGACTACAACTTTTGCTCCTTCGGCAACGCACCGTATCGCAATGGCTTTCCCAATGCCGGTTGTGCTTCCTGTAACGATGATGACTTTATTTTTCAATCTCATTTTATACGGGTTTGAGTACACTTTTTACAATACTTCCATTATGCATCTTTTCAAAAGCCTCGTGCCATTCTGTAATGGGCCACACCCCACCGATGATGGGTTTTACATCCAACGTTCCACTGGCAAGCAGAGAAATCACTCTTTCCCAAATAGGCCAGTTATGGCTGAAGCTGCCTTGCAGCGTAACATTTTTTTGCACCAACGGATCTAACGAAAAGCCCAGTGGCTGAGGCCCCCAGCCCACTTTAGTAATATGGCCATTCGGCCTCACCAATTGCAAAGCAATCTTTAGCGTGATACTTGCACCTGCTGCATCAATAATAAAATCGGCACCGAGGCCATCCCTTTTTTTTGCCCATTCTGTAGCATCCCCAATGATCGCTTCGCAACCATATTGCGTGGCAATATTTAATCGATGACGATCAGATTCCAGACCCACAATCGCCACCTCAGCGCCACAAAGCTTTGCAACAGCTGCACACAAAATANNATGCGAATTATTCACTACCGCATTGTATGCAACGCAACAAGGTTCGGTAAGACAGGCATGTTCAAATGGCAACTGATCAGGCACACGATGCAGGCATCTTGCAGGTACCCGAACATATTTCGTCATGGCGCCATTTACGCCATAACCAAAACCTTTTCTGTCGGGATCCAAATTATACAAACCCGTTCTTGACAATGGGCTGTTTGAATTGATGATAGCAGCAGTTTCACTCACAACACGGTCACCTTCTTTCCAGCCAATAACGCGGCTGCCCATTGCCGTTATATGCCCTCCAAATTCATGGCCAAGTACAACAGGATAATTCACGGGCCAGCTATGATCTGCTGTCCATTGATGCAGATCAGATCCGCAAACGCCAACATTCGCTACTTTAAGTAACACATCTTCTTCACCAATGGAAGGTTGCTCTATCTCTCTTATTTCCACTGATCCTTTTTCGGGTGCATAATTGACTACCGCTGCTGATTTTATGATTGTATTCATGGTGCTAAAAAATAATTGAATATTTATTTATGAATAATAACGTCTCCATAAGCATGTATCTTTTCGCAGATGAGGCGTAACGATTGCTCAAGATTTCCATCAGCCGTTTTGAATGCGTCAGCATCTATAGTGAGTGGCGCACCCAATACCACCAATGGCGCACCGTAAGCAGGGCATTGGATGGCTTGCTCAAGTGATAAACCACCAACAGCCTGAACCGGAATTTTCACAGCGTTCACTACTTCTTTCAGTTGATCTAACGGGCTTGGCATTCGTTTGCCTTGTGCTGCAATGCCTCGACGCTCATCATACCCGATATGATGGATCACGTAATCACAACCCAATTCTTCCAGCCATTTAGCTGCTTCAATCATATCAAGACAGCCAAGATTATCCCCCATTACTTTGGCACCAAAATCAGTGCCCGCTTTCACGACGCATTTAATGGTTTCTGCATGAGCCCGGGCCATTACCACTACATGTGTCGCACCAGCTTTCGCCATCATCTCTGCTTCAAGATAACCACCATCCATTGTTTTGAGATCAGCAACAATGGGTATGCCCGGAAATGCTTCACGCAATTTTTTTACACCATGCAAACCTTCGGCAAGTATGAGCGGTGTGCCAGCTTCCAGCCAATCAACACCCGCCCGCATTGCCATGGCTGCGGTCTCTAAGGCCTCATCAATATTTGTCAGGTCAAGTGAAATCTGAACAATTGTGTTCATATAGTGATGTTTAATATAAATAGTATCATATGCCCATATCCGTTATATTCCGATACACTATGCCAGTTCCGGATAATATGCGCATAATTTTCCTTTGTTTTTTATTAGTTGAAGAAAATTCAGCCTTACTGTATTTCACAGAGGCACTAAAATTGTCTCCATTGATTCTTACTGGTTTTACAATCATTGCTTTTAATATTATTCAAAGATGAAACCTCTAATCAGGCAATGGCCTTACCATGCCATTTTTAAAATAAACAATGCTTCCCGGATCATGCCCCTGCAATGCGAATGTACCATGTGAGATATAGCGGAAGGGGTGTGAAGCCGTATCTCTCAAAGGATGTTCGGGCTCTGTATAATCTACCACTATAGTATCATTTATTTTAACGATCACCCTTTTTCCCTGCACTTTAATGTATTCAGTGAACCATTGGTAATCGTGTACATAAACTTCTTTCACNNCATCCACTATATCGTACAGGCTGCCGGTGCGTACATCATCTGAATGAGAGTTGTTTACCTGCACTTCATATCCTCTGTCGGGCCAGCCGCCCTGTTGATATTCGGAATGGAAATAAATACCGGAATTTGCGTGGGGCATGGTTTTTACATCAGCTTTAAATTCAAAATTTTTGAAATTATGCTGATGCACATCGCCATCATAAAAAAGATGGGCTGTTTTGCCATGCACTATGATCATTCCGCTGTCTGCACGAAATGTAGCCGCATTGTCCCCAACTTTCCTACCTGCTAGCGACTGTCCGTCGAAAAGAGAAATCCATCCGTCTCCGTGCGGAGAAAAAATATCTGAAAAGGCCATCAAAGAAATGCCTATCAAACAAAAGAAAATTATTTTTTTCATTATGAGTTTTTTATTGGTGAACGTATTTACGAAACTTTGTTGATCATTTATATTTACCCGATAAGAAACCATTCCGCTTACATCGGGATGCTCCAGCCTTCCCTGTAATCTCTTTTTACAAACTGATTTGCTTCATCAAAATTGGTGATGCGCATATTCTTTGCATCCCACAGCAACCTTTTCCTCCCCAGATAATCCGGATCATCATTAGTCTTCTTATTTTTATTCTCCAGTCCCCAGCTTCTGATCGCAAGATTGCCAATCAAAATACTTTCCGTAAATGGCCCGGCATATTCAAAAGGTGAACTCGTAATAGCATTGCCATAGCCGGCTATACAGGCATTCACCCATTGCAGATAATGGCCTTCCGGAACCCGTGCAAGTGTTTTTGGAGGCATTGTCGTTTCAGCCATTAATTTTGATGGCAATAGTCTTGGCCTTTCACCGTAGCAATCTACCATTAATTTTCCTTTAGTGCCAATAAACAGGCAGCCGCCGTCATCTCCGCCAAATTGTTCGCCCGGTAATAATTCATCCGGAAGAGGAGGAAGCAGGCCTCCATCATACCAGGAAACTTTTATTTCTCCTTTACCATCTTTGCGTGGATATTTCAAATGTATCATGGAGGCGGACGGATAGCCATCAGGATATTTTGCTTCTTTGCCATCGGTTAACCAGGTAGTAGGAATGCTGCATTCTACTTCGGTTGGAAAATCAATAGGCAATAATCTGAATACAGGATCCATCATATGGCAGGCCATATCGCCCAATGCGCCGGTGCCAAAGGAATTCCATCCTCTCCAGCTCCATGGATGATAAGCAGGATTATAGTCGATATATTTTGCGGGGCCCAGCCAAAGATTCCAATCCAGCTCTTTTGGCACTGCAAACTTTCCAGTTGGCGTTGGTAACCCCTGCGGCCATATGGGCCTGTCTGTCCATACCTGAACCGTATGCACATCTCCAATCATGCCCGCATCATACATTTCCTTTGCCTGGCGAACGCCATCACTGGAGCCGCCCTGGTTGCCCATTTGCGTAATCACTTTGTATTTCCTGGCAGCATCTGCCATTAAGCGTGCTTCATAAATATCATGGGTAAGCGGCTTCTGGCAATATACATGCTTGCCTAGCGACATAACAGTAAGGGCTGCAATGGCATGTATATTATCAGGCGTGGAAACGGAACACGCATCAATATTTCTATGTTCTTTATCGAGCATCTCCCTGAAATCTTTATAAAATTTTGCCTTGGGAAAACGCTCCCTTGATTTGGCAGCCCTGTTGTCATCCACGTCACAAAGGGCAACTACATTTACTTTAGGGCTCTCTGAAAAATTCTTCAGGTCGTCTTCTCCTTTACCACCGGCGCCAATGGCCGCAATATTAAGTTTGTCACTGGGTGCAATAAAACCGCGTCCCAATACATGTCGCGGCACTATAGCCATCCCACCGAAAGTCAGCGATGCGGTTCTTACGAATTTTCTCCTGGAAATTAAGTTTTTGTTGTCTGGCATAAATAATCGTTTTAAAAGTTTATTATTTGGGTTTAAAAAATTTGAAATATCATTTGAATTGAATTAATGCTACGTTTATTTTTAAATGCTGGCGGGCTTAATGCCAATTCGATCGCACCATCCAAGAAAAACTTTATAAGTATCCTCCAGCGCTTGTATTTGTTTGGTCGTAAGCGGCTCCGGGTTCACCCTGCTTTTTATCGCTATGGGCACTCCACGTTTATGCAAAAAATATTTTGCGCTCAGGGGATAGTTTTGTCCAATAATATCTTCGGTTTTCGTTAACTGTGCTTGTATGTATTTTACGTCTTCCTGCCTGTCCGGGTTAGTAGCATTAGCGCACATCCATGCCAGTATTTCCGGGTAAAGATTTCCGGAAATAGCTGACATGCCTTTTGCTCCTGCCTGTAACGAATACATCGTATTGGCCACGCATGCATCATAAAATTCAAGCCTTGTATTTTTGGAAAGATCAATCTTGGCTTTTACTTTATCAAAATCAATAGTAGTGTCTTTGTGATAAACCATCCGGCCCGTGCCTAATAAATATTTAAAAGCATAAGGTGTCAGGATTCGTTTATAAGGTGAGGGGCATTCATACGTGCCCATCGGGATGTTGTCTGTGAGCGTAAATAATTGTTCATAATTCTTAATTAATACATCATCGCTTTCATCTGCTTTGGCAAAATGGCTTGTGATCGTTATCACGCCATTAATACCTGTATCATAAATTTTCTTTGCAAACGTGGCTTTGTCCTCTGCAGTGTCGCCNNGGCTTTACAACATGCCGGGTCAATGCCAGTCGTTCCTCTTCGCTTAAGCTATACATTTCGCTACTGGCGCAATTGGCAAATAAGCCTTTTGCGCCCGCGGCCAGGTAAAAATCTATCAGCTTTGACAGTCCTTCAAAATCAATCTGCCCGTTTTGCTGATAAGGCGTAATCATTACGGGAACAAATTTCTTGTTGCTCACAAAGTCGCCGGTTGCAACGTCAGGATATACTAAACTTTTTTTAACATTTGTTTCTGCAAGTAATTTGGCACTTGCGGTTCCGGCGATAGCGGTGCCCAAAAAGCTGGCGGCAATTTTCCCAACGAAATAACGGCGTGATGATTTGTTGTTATGATGCATGAGTAAGATTTTGTAACATAAATAATTTTTTTATTAGTATCCGGTAGCTATTTTTATCACTATTTTTTTTACCACATCATATCCATCCACTTTGATGGTGGGGCGATGCGCATCGTTTGGAAAAAATAAAAAGAACGTACCCGGCTCCGTTATATAATCTGNNGTATAATATGTACCCTCAGCCGTGTAATTAATTGCATCGGGCGAATAGGGTTTGGTAATGGTAGCTTTTGATGTGTCTGCTACACCAATCATTTCCTTTCCCCTGATGATATACTGGAGGTCAACGTAATGTTTATGCGATTCCCATTTCACATCTTCTTTATCATGAGAAGGCGCTTCCGTGACAGTAGCAAAAACCTGGTCACCTATGATGGGATATTTACCCGGGCTGAGCTCATCCAAATTCACATTCTTCAAAAATACAAAAGCCCCATTCCATGCATTTTCATTTCTATGATAAGCTACATAAAAAGAATCTTTGTTTACGGATGGATGCAGGTTAAGCGTCAACCCATTTGCCCATTTCTTTTTATTTGCCCAAGCCATAATTTGCTTTTCTGAAATCATTTTTTTCTGCTGCGCATAACCGGAAGCATTAGCAATCAATAAAACAAATGCGGATACAATGGCTGAATATTTTATTGTCATTTACTGATTATTTTTTATGAATTTTATTCATGATGTTCATTGGTTCATGTTCTTGCTTTTTTTGTGACTTTATATGATCCCTGTTAGTTTATTTATTAATGTATCGCTTTCGGGTCAACAACAACATATTTGATACTCTCTCCTTCTTTTCCAACAGAATACGAATAGCTGATATTCAATAACCCGTCATCAGTTTGTATCAGGCAGGGATATGAAAAACGGCCATTCCTTTTCTGATCGTTTTCGAGCGTTCTTTTCCATTTCCAGGTTTGTCCTTCATCGTCTGATAGGTATAGGCTCAGACGGTATCTGCCATCATCCTCATCGTCGCCTCNNTCATCTTTAAGAACCAGCAATTCAACACTGGCCTCATTGGGGATGTTTGTTTTTTGGGCAGCGGACCAGCTATAGCCATTGTCAGCGGATTCGCTCATTTGTACCCTCGAAGGAGCATCTCCGTTGTCTCGCATATAAGCCATTATATGGCCATTCTTTTTTTGAACAAGGGAGGGCTGAACATTTCCTCTGCCGACAATGGGCAGGCTTGCGCGCCAGGTATCTCCGTCATCATCGGATGTAGCGACCATAGACATATTAAAACCGTCAGAATAAAGTGGCAGCAATATCCTGCCATCAGCTAGCATTAAAGGTTTGATTCGCGTCATCCAACCTGTGCTTCTTTTTGCCGGGTCTTTGCTGGCTTCAATAATCATATCATCATACCTGGGAGCATATGATCCGGAGCCGCTGGTATTTTTTGTAAGTTGTTTGAATTTAACTGCGGTTTCTGTTACAAAGCTGTCATTAGGCGCCAGCAGAATATTGTCCTGCCAGTTCCACACAGGCGCACCATCTGTTTCATAATTTACGGATGTGCGGTACCGTAATATGGAGCATTCCCACTTGTGCGCTTGCACCGCAATCCACACGAGAAACAATTTGTTGTGGTTATTAAGAAAAAGCACCGGGTTGCAATCCGGCAGGCCGTACGTGTCTGCCATCGCAAAAGGAGCGGACCAAACCTGGGCCCCTTTTTTTAAACGGGCGCCCATTATTTTAACATCATCAGCTGTTCTTTCTCCGCTTCCCTGGAACCAAGCGGCCAGTATATCGCCGTTGGGCAAGCTAACGATGGCGCTGCCATGGGTATGCTGGGGCTGCACTGGAAAGATAAGCGTTTGAAAAACTATAGGCGCTTTTTCCGTTGCCGGTTGTGCCACCATTTTTACAAAAAGGAATGTCAAAATGATCGAAAGAAATATTTTAGAACTCATACAAATCGAAAATTTATTTTTCTATAAAATTTCCAGCTGGCAATTTTTTATTTATCCATGAAAGAAAAATGCCAGTAAGGAAAATACTTAACGTGCCTATAACGATAACCATATTTGAGTTGAATGCACTGCGGAGATAAGCAAATTTCTCAGGGATCATTGAGGGGAAAGTCATCCAGGTAACAACTAAAACACCAATGATAACTGCTATCGTTGCTTCTGCATTTTTGGTTTGGCGGCTCACGATGCCGAGCAGGAAAAGACCGAGCATACCCGCTGCGAAAGTCCCTGAGAGTTGCCACCACAGATCCAGGATGCTTTTGACACCTATCATGGCAATGCCGGCGAGGATAGCCAGGACACCAATAATAAAAGTAGATATCAATAAAAGTCTTAAGGTTTGCTTGTTCGTCATATCCTTATTTATGTATCGTTTGTAAATATCAAATGTAAAGACGGTTGCAGACGCATTCATTCCGGAACTGATGGTGCTCATAGCGGCGGATAGAATAGCAGATACAATGATGCCGACTACACCAACCGGTAACACATTTACCATAAAATCCGGCAATATCTTATCGCCATAATCTGAAGGCTTCAGGGTGTTTGCCAATGCAGCCAATTCCGGTGAGCTAGCCTTTATGGGTAACCGTTCGGCGGCCGCCCTTAGCCTGACGGCGTCCAGCATTTCCGGATGCACCTGGTACCAGGCATATAAGGAAGACCCTATAATAAAAAACAACAGTGAAACAGGCAAATACAGTTTAACACAAAGCNNCTCGATGCTTCTTTTGCCGAGCCTGTTGCCTGGTAGCGCTGAACATAGTTCTGATCCATCCCGAAATTATTCAGGTTGATAAAAATGCCATATAGAAAAATCACCCAGAAAGTGGAACCCGTAAAGTCGGGCCTGAAACTGCCGAGACTGAATTTACCATCCGATTTCCCGATGGATATAATATGATTTATGCCGCCGGGCATTTTGCTTATTATAAAATACAATATGATGAATGCGCCAGCGGTTTTTATAAAAGCCTGAACCACTTCCGTCCAAATGACTGCTTCCATACCACCAAGCACCGTGTAGATAATAATGATGATACCCATTACAATCATCATCGACTGCATGGAATACCCGGTCATAGCCTGCAGACTTAATGCAATGCCAAAAAAAACCGAGCCCATTCTGGCAAGCTGTGTGAGCAGAAAGCATATAACAGCATAGGTGCGTGCCCATGGACCAAAACGTTTTTCAAAATGTGTGTACGCTGAAATCTCCCCGCTGTTCCTGTAAAATGGAATGAAATATTTTGCCGCTATCCATGCAGAGAAAGGCATTGCCAAACTGAAGACGAAAGAATTCCAGTTAGATCCGAATGCTTTACCGGGAACGCCCAAAAAGGTATTGCTGCTTAAAAAGGTTGCGTAAATAGAAATGCCTACTGCCCATTGGGGAATCTTGCCCGAAGCCTTTGTGAACTGATCTGGACTTTTGTTTTTACCAAAAAACCATACACCTGTCAAAATCATTGCAAGCATGTAAAACGCAATGATCACAAGATCGGTAACTGGTAAATGTTTCATATTTTATTCGCAATCATTTTATTAAGCCTTTAAATAATACTACAACGCCTGCTTAATCCCCAGCCTGTCGCACCACCCAACAAAATTGGTATAAACTCCATCAAGTGTTTTTTTCTGTCCGGGGGTTAGTTCCAGCACAAAGGCCCTGCTGATAGTACGAACCGGCAATCCTCTTTTTTGCAGAAAATATTTTGCGCTCATTGGATAGGCCTGGTGAATCAACGAATCAACTCTTGTAATCTCTGACTGGATCCATTTCACGTCTTCCTGTTTTTCCGGACTGGTTGCATTGTTGCACATCCAAACCATTATTTCCGGATAAAAATTTCCCGAGATGGACGACATTCCTTTCGCGCCATTCTGCAATGAAAACATAGCATTGGGCGAATGTGCATCATAAAACTCCAAGCTATTATTACCCATGCTTTTTAGTATGTCCAACTTTACCTTTACCTGATCCTGTTCTATCGAAGTATCCTTATGATAGATCAGTCGGTCAGCTTCTAATAGCTGCTTCCACAAACTTGCAGAAATAATTCTTTTATAGGGGGCAGGGCACTCATAAGTGCCCAGAGATATGTTTCCCGTAAGGCTGAATATTTTCTCAAAATTTCGTAACAGCAAATCGTCATCATCATCCACATTTGCGAAATGCCCCGTTACCAAAATTGCCGCATCAATGCCCGTATCATAAATCTTTTTTATGAAGCATGCTTTGTCTTTAATCGTAAGGCCAAAGGAACCTGTTGCAACTATGGGAACCCTGCCCTTAACTTGCTTAACAATTTGTTTCGTGATCTCAAGCATTTCATCCTCGGTGATACTGAACATTTCACTGCTGAGGCAATTTGCAAAAAGACCTTTCACGCCTGCGGCCAGATAAAATTCAATCAGGCTTTTCAAAGCATCGAAATCAACCTTAGCCTTCAGGTTGAAGGGAGTTATCATTACCGGAATAAATTTTTTTTCATTTGCGTTCATTAATGACCGTTTTTAATGAAAATGAGAGGAAAAAAGATTTTTTTTCAAGAAGTAAATTATTATCCATGGTATCAGTATTTATAGCTTTCGGGCAAATGAAAACAGGCAAGGCCTTCAATGGGTGCTTTCAGTATCACTCCGGTTTCCATATTGTACAATGCAGCCGTTTCAGACAATATCTGTTTAAATGCATAACCGATAGAACCGGTACAATTAAAAGTATATTGTTCATGATTTTGGTACTTTGTCACCAGACTTTCAAAAAAATCGATAAATGCTTTCCTTACCAGATTATTGGTGTATTTGGTATCTGCTACACTGACCGTAATGAATCNNTTCTGAATATATGCGCTCCATAATTGTTTCGCGGCTCAGCCCGTAGATTTTAAAAAATTCTTCCCTGACAGAACCGGGCATATATTCTCTTATATAATCGCCCAATATTTTTCTCCCGATATAAAACCCGCTGCCTTCATCACCGAGAAGATAACCAAGCGAATCTATATTGGCAATAATTTTACTTCCATCATACAGGCAGGTATTTGTTCCTGTACCAAGAATGGCAGCAAAGCCGGGTCTGCTGCCCAGCACCGACCTCGCCGAGCCCAGTAAATCAAGACCTATATAAATATTAGCATTTGCAAAAATTTGTCGCAAAGCATTTTGGACAATGCCTCCCTTGTCATCGAAACAGCCTGCGCCATAAAAATAAATGGCATCTATCAGTAAGGAGTTTATGTTTGGGGGAAGAGTGCCGGTAAGAGATTCAACAATATGAGTGCTGCTTACAAAATAGGGATTATAGCCCTCCGTATCAAAATAAAAAATTTCCTGTTTGGGTGTAAGCAAACACCAGTTTGTTTTCGTGGAACCACTATCGGCTACAAGTATCATTTATTAAATATATTTTTATTTTAAGCCCATTTTATGCCCTGCTTTTGCATAATACCAAATGCACAGATAGCAGGGAACTACCACCCAATACGCATGATGTGGTGAAAATATATCAGCCAGCCATCCGTATAAGAGAGGCAGGAGCGCTCCTCCACCAATGGCTACAATCAAAAGCGATGAACCAATTTTTGTAAAACGCCCGAGACCATTAATAGCCAGCGGCCAGATGGACGGCCATACAAGGGAATTGGCAAGCCCGAGCAAAGCAATACATGCTACTGACAGGTATNNAGGGCTACAAAAATGAGCCCCATAACCGCTGATAGTTTTAACACCTTTACTTGCGAAATATATTTTGGTATAACAATGATGCCTATCGCGTAACCGGCAAGCATAAGACTGAGCGTACAACTGGTGAAAAACTTTGCCGAAGAAAGCGGGATGCCCTGTGAAGAGCCATAATTGATAATGGTATCGCCTGCTATTACTTCTGCGCCAACATAGAGAAATAACGTTAATACGCCTAAAAGCAAATGCGGAAACTGGAAGATGCTCGTCTTGTTGCTGTTTGCGGATGCAACCGCTTTATCCTCTGCATCTGCATCTAATTCAGGGAGGCCGGAAAACAGCACAAGCAAGGCAAGAAGCACTAGCACAATAGCCATAATAGCGTAAGGAAATATTACCCGGTGTGCAAGGTTACTGAGTATCTCCATTTTCTCAATGGCAGGCATATCCGCAATGTGAGCTTTTATGCCGTCCGCATCTTTTAATATAATAGCACCAAGTATCAATGGCGCAATTACGCCCGCAATACCATTACAAATACCCATTATGCTTATTCGGCGGGCGGCACTATCAAGCGGGCCCAGTATGGTGATATAAGGATTGGCTGCGGTTTGTAAAATAGCGAGCCCGGTTCCCTGCACAAAGAGCCCTGTTAGAAACAGCGGATAGGTTCTCATGAATGCCGCCGGGATGAATAAAGAAGAACCGATTGCCATAATGAATAGACCCAGTGACATCCCCTTTTTGTAACCGGTTAGTTTTAGTACTGAAGCTGCAGGAATGGCCATTACCATGTATGAAATGTAAAATGAAAATGCAACGAGGTAAGATGCAAAGTTGTTTAATTGACATGCAATTCTCAGATAGGGTATTAGCACAGACCCCAGCCAGGTTACAAAGCCGAAAACGAAGAACAATGTGCCGATAATAAAAATGGGTCTTTTTAACTGCATAAATTAAATGGCTGGTACCAGGAGAATTAGTGAATCCTATTTTGAATGATCAATTGCTTTTTTCACACTGCCATATTTAAGGAGTAGTTTCTTAGCTTCATCATAAGAAGCAATACCGGCTCTCCCCATTAGCATTTTTA
>PKYU01000589.1 GCA_003132765.1 Chitinophagaceae bacterium
GTCCTGCTGTAGGAGAAGGGAAAAAAGGCACATTGGTTTCGGTAAATGAGCCAAATTGTACGCCATTATTAGCTGCCTGATTTTCGAGCCATACAAACGGAGGTGCTCCTTCGAAGACTCCTGCTCCACCTCTCAATTGCCAGGTTCTGTCGCCTTTGATATCCCAGTTGAAACCTACACGGGGAGAAAATACTAAAAATCCATTTGGAGCCGAGCCAACATTATAGGACGCTCCGTTCAGGAATTTCAATGCATCAAAATTAGGATTGTCTGTAAACTTATTTTGATAAGATGTGTAATCTAACCGAACGCCGTAAGTTAGTGTGAAGTTTGTGGTAGCACGCCATTTATCCTGAGCGAAGAGGCTTAGGTTTGTAGCACCCGCGTACGCAAATGGGAAAGCCCCGCCTTTCAGCGTAGAATACTGTTGGTAATATGAGGCTGCCGGTGCTCCCGATAAAAATGCATCCAGGCTGCTGAATTGGTAAACTCCGTTATACCCCGGTGCAAATGCATTCTGGTATTTCTTGTAACTGTTTTNNTTATTTCATGAGCGCCTTTATAAATGCTGAATATATCGTTTAGTTGGTAGCTATCCATGTAAAGCTGGTTATGATAGGTGTATTGCTCGTAACCGAACGCAGTATAAATATTTCCCCCGTTCAGGATATCTATATGCGGGAATGAATCAGATGAAGACTGTGCACTCCGGAAATCTCTTTCCTGCGTATAGCCTATCTGGAACTTGTTAGAAGCCTTATTGCTAAATCTCGTATTTAATTCCGCAAGATATATCTTCAGGTTGTTGTTGATACGGTACCCTGCCCCATAATAAGGCATTGCATAAGTTCCAGGCTGACCACCGGTAACCTGTCCACTTCCCGGTCTGCTTGTACTTGCAAACTGGTCAGCATAGGATTTCAAGTAATTATATTTTATACTCAAAACATTTTTATCGTTGATGTTCCAATCCACACGTGCATTGATCTTATAGCTGTTTGTTTTAAATGAGTATCCCTGGAAAGATCCCGGGTCATAGTTATATTGGCTTTTAATATAAGTAGCCAGTGCTGATAGTGTGTCTGAGTTTGCCTGTGAAACAACCCCAGGTGATGGCGCTATTGTGGATGAAGAGGCAATTACACTCGTAGCTGGTGCGCTTTGCAGATCTTCTTCTGCGTTAATGAAAAAGAATAATTTATTTTTAATTATTGGACCTCCGAGGCTACCTCCCAAAGTATTAAAAGAAAATGGAGTTCTGGCGATAGTGTTATTTTCAACTTTGTAACCTTGAGTGCCGGGCCCTTTCGTATAATCGTAAATAGTTCCCCTGAATTTGTTGGTACCAGAGCGTGTAACAGTGTTAACACCGGCGCCAGTGAATCCACCTTGTCTAACGTCATAGGGAGAAACATTCACCTGTATCTGGTCTATGGCGTCGAGGGCAATAGGCTGCGCATTTGCCTGTCCTCCCAAAGTACCCGATAATCCAAAAGAGTTATTAAAATCTGCACCATCTACGGTAATATTATTATAAGAGGAACTGGTGCCGCCAAAGCTAAGGCCATTTGATGTCGGTTCCAGTTTTGTGAAATCACTGATGGAGCGGTTAATAGAAGGTAATTGCTGCATTTGCGTACGACTGATAATTTCCTGGCTGCCGGTACGACTGTTGTTAAAAATCTTATTTTGTGCTGATCCCGTTATTACTACTTCAGTCAGCTGCTGGGATTCCGGTTTCAGCACAAAGTCTCCGGCAAAATCCTGTCCGACAGTAAGAATGATACTATCCTGTTTTTCCTGTTTAAATCCTNNCCGACATAACTAACTGTGATAGTATAAGGTCCGCCAATCCTGAGGCCTGGTAAATTATAACGTCCGTCTTTCCGGGTGGTTGTCGAGTACTTTGTGCCGGTAGGTGTATGCAAAGCGACTACTGTGGCGCCGGGCATGCCTGCTTTTCCATCAGTAACAAGACCCAATATCTGGGAAGTTGTTTCCTGTGAGAAAGAAACGCCGTGTAAGAGAAATAGCAGCGAAAACACTGCAAAACATTTTTTTAAGGTCATAGTTCGGTTTTTTTTAAGGTGTGAAAGGCTTTATTTATAGATTTTTTTATGGTTACCATTTCGAATTAATAATAAAATGTTAATATTATGGAGACGCAAAAGTGTTCTGTCGCTGCTTCCGAATTGTCACATAAATGCAATATTTATTATTTATCCTCATATTTTTCACAGTTACTTTAAATGAATTGGGAGAAGATTTCCTGGTTAGAAAATATGATTTCTGTAATAATAAAAACCGGAATAACGTTGGATTACGGATACAAGTAGTAACTGTTCAGACATGCAAAATTTTTTGAATTGCAAAGGAACATTGAAATAATTTCTGATGGTTATTTAGCACCGTTATCAAATCATTATCAAGTGACTCTTTTGTCATACGATAATAAAAACCGGAAAATTGAAAAGGAAAAAGGGAGAAAAAAAATACTTCAATTTAATATTCTTCAGCTCTGAAATGGAAAATATTATAACCTTTCTTCNNATGCCCTCTTTATTGACCAGCTGGTAATCATGATGCACATTATCCGCTATTCCGCACCATGGTTCCAGGCAAATGAATGGAGCGTTTTTAGAAGCCCATATTCCAAAATATGGAAAACCTTCAAACTTTAAGGTGAGACCATGTTTATCCTTTCCTGAGAATAATTTTACTTTTTTGCTGTTGAGGTCTTTTAAAACAATCGCATCATCATAAAATAATGAAGGGTTCAGGGGTAATTTCTTGTTTACCAACGGTATGGGTTCTGTACCTTCTTTAACCAAACCTTTTTTAAGAACGCTTTAGCCCTCTACAAGTCAAACCAAGAAGCAGATAAAATGAAGTTGGTTAAGGAATAATAACTAATATAAAACCAAAATGAAATTTCAACGCCAAAGCACAATTTCGGGAGCATTCGTAAAAGGTTCAGATTTAGCAGGAATAAAAAAAGCCACCCTTATTTCAGAGGCTACTG
>PKYU01000508.1 GCA_003132765.1 Chitinophagaceae bacterium
TACCATGGATCGGTATATAAAACAGCTTATACGACCTCTTACCACTTTTGCATTATTTTTGCTTCAAATTATTTTGGACCGGGTTGTCCCCGATCGGTAAAAGTTCAAGACTTTGTTCTTGCCTTTTTGCTTTAAAGTATGGATTGAAACAAGGTAGAAGTATTAAGCTGTTGCAAGATTTTTCCTGGTATTAATTTTCCTTCCATTTTTTATTTTTGGGTTTCCGGCTTTACGGAGTTCATAAGGCCTATTAAAAGCCTCCTGATTTAATTTGAATTTCTCTGAAAGAACACGGATGGTATCTTTGGATAACCCTTTTTTGTAATTGAGCATATCTGAAACCAAGCCTTCACTTACATGTAAAAGATCAGCTAAATCAACCGCTTTTATTTTGTGGTCTTTCATTAGAGTTTTTAGTAACTCTATGGGATCTGCATCATCAAAAGTATTATGCTCTCCATCATATTTTTCAATAAGAAGTGTAAGCAATTCTATTTCATCCTGAACTGCTTTTGTATTTTTGGCACTATCAACCAATGCATCCAATGCGTTGCAATATTTATTGTATTGTGCATCGGTTTTAATGATTTTATATTGTAGTGTTTCCATTGTATTCAAGTTTAGTACGCGTCAACTGTGTATTGTTTATTGTCGTCGCAAAGTTTCGTGTATTCAGCATGTGTGCCTATCCATTTAATATATAAATGAACTCTTATTATACCGAAATGATACTTGCATATCATCCAGAAATTATTGCCGGCTATATTAAAAACTATTCTGTTACTTCCATCGTCTAACAAATCAGCTGAACCGAAGGTTTCATTTATATCTCCGGGTTCTGTCCAATCTGCATTTTTTAGAAGGGTTAACCAAATCCTGATAGAACTTCTGCTTGCTGCATTTTGTATTGCAAAATCCTCTATAGATTTTCTTTTAATTAGCCTGACTTTCATTTAATGCTTTTGTAAAGATAGTAAAAGTTCACAAAAAGTGAAGTTTCCCATTGTTAATTTTAAAACTAAACCTCGAACCCATCGCCTGCACTGATAACCATTCTCCCATTTTATTGAGGCAATATAAGAATAACAATCTTCATCATTTCTAAAACGTCTATTGAATTTTATTGAGTTCAATCCTGTAAACATATCTCTTTTTTCCACTTGGTAAAGGTAGTAAAATTGGGATACCTAAACGCTTATTCCTATAATCTTATTATAGTAACAAACGATAATAATTTTTTAAAACTGGCAGAAGTTAAAGGATTCCCGCCAAAAGTAGTTTTGTTAAAGACAGGTAACCAAAGGAATAATTTTATTGAGGAAATATTGATAAAACACAAATCAGATATTGATCTCTTAAATCAGTCCGACGAGTATGGATTTTTAGAAATATTTTAGCGATTATTTAATTATCCTTTTAAGCCCTCCATGGAACTTAAATACTATTAAATAAATTAATATGGCTAACTATAAAGTTGTTAATTCACGTGGCAAAGAAATTCTTAAAGATGTAAACCTCAATCCCGGTGACGTTTTGCAAATGGAATTAGCTGCAAGAAATTTTAAGAAAGCAGAATTTGCCGAATCATTAGGAATGAAGCCGGGACATTTTAGCGAACTGTTGCACGGTAAAAGTCATGTAAATGTGGCTACAGCGCTTAAGCTTCAAAAGCTATTAGATATTCCTGCAGAATACTGGATGAGAGTGCAGGTTTATCACGATCTATTTGTAAAAAGAAATAAAGATTTGGAAGCAGCATAAGAAGATATTAAGGGAGATTAATGGGTTGCATTCAATAAATCAAATAAACTTCGAAATTCACAAAGCAAAAAAATAACTATGAATAATTATTGCATGACGAAGAACGAAGCTTACAAATTTATGTTGTGTTTTGCTGATGAAATAATCGGCAAGCCTATATCGAAACAGCAACCTTTTTCTAATTATTTGATAACAAGATCTGAAGTTATCGAATTAGAACCAGGTTGTTTTCAGATTAATTTGATTTCTGAAAGCGATGAAGAAAATTCAGAGCATAAGACTTTTCTTATTAATTATTTAAATGAATTTGATATATCCTTTGACAGAACCGAATTCGGATTTTTAAATTAATAAAGTACATCACTAGCGTTGCGTCTTAATTAAATACCAATTGACTATTTGACTAAAATCGATTAATTTGCAATAATAATAGTCAACAAATGCAAAAGATTGTATTTAATAATAAGAATATAATTAAGTCGAAAATAGAGGCCTATCTAAAGGGCAATGAAGAAATACGATTCCTCCATAGATTACAAGTGTTGCATTACATGGCCGAAAATGACCAGGTATCCTGTGAGCAGGCGGGGAAGTTATTTAATACATCTCCCCGCGCAATATTCAATTGGGTGAGCAAGATTAACCATACCGGAGATATTGAAACGCTAAAAGATCAACCTGGCAAAGGAAGAAAAACGAGAGTGACCCAAGCACATAAAAGAACAATCGCGCAGGTACTTAAAAAGAATCCATCAAGTGTTGGAATCTCCTCTGATAAGTGGAATGGTAAGGTGCTCTCAGAATATATTCTTGAAAAAACCGGCCTAACGTTGCAGGAACGCCAATGTCAACGAATCTTACAAAAAATGTGATGTTCCAATGCAAAAGGAAGACCTAAGGCACGTGCTGAGTAGTTACAGATGTCTTGATTTGCAAAATCCATAATCTGAGAGAAAATCATTTTTCCTTGATTCATACTCACCAGTTTACGCAAAGAACGCTAGAAATAAATTCAAATCGACGCCAACATAAAAACCGCTGAAAGGCTCTGATACCAATAGTTTCAAAGAACTAATCTTAAAAATGACACAACACTAGTGAAAGTACATAGTTTATTTATTAAATAACGCCTAAAAATATTTTATTAAAACGATATGATTTATTACGCATGAAATTCATTTGTTTTTTATTCGCCTTTTTATTTGCGATAGTTAGAGCACAATCTCAATCTCTTTATATTGATGAAACCATAGATTATTTAAACACGTTTTCAAAGAATCAGCCTTATTCTTATCACATACCTAATGGCAATGAATGTGATTATTCAGGTTATTATCAATTTTCAATAGAAAAAAATGGTCAATTAACAATTCATGCAATAAGCTCAAAATTTAATTGTAAAGGCAATGAAGAAAGTTATAACGACATTAAAACAATTTGGGGCAAATTTTATATCCAAGATTTAGATACAGAAAATATTTATCAATTTTCCAATGATGGTGTTGGACTAAAGTGTAAATTTGATGATGCTTGTATAACCCAAACCTTCATTCCAAATAAAAAAGAAGTTTCACAAAAAACAAATTCGATATCAATATTAACGCCCGACAGAAATAACACAAATAAGCTCTATAACTCTCTGAAATATTTACTATCCTTGGCATTAGAGAAAGGTTATGTTAGAAATGATGTAGATGACCATTTCGCTAATCATGAAACCGCTGAATCAGAGACTAAAGAAATCATTTCAAAATCTAAAGATAGTATCGAAAAGANNTTCTTTAAAGAAAGAAGGGGGCGTGTTTAGTTTAAATATCACTATTAATGGGTTCAATGTAAAATTTATTCTGGACTCCGGAGCTGGAGAATGCAATATCTCACCGGAAACAGAAATAATTCTAAAAGCAAAGGGCATAATAACACAAAAAGATTATTTGAGTAATGGATTATATAGGATGGCGGCTGGAAGTATTGTTGAAAACAGAAGAGTGAAAATATCGAAAATGGCAATCGGCAACAAAACTGTCTCTAATCTCTTGGGGTTAGTTC
>PKYU01000336.1:0-2001 GCA_003132765.1 Chitinophagaceae bacterium
GGGGTACTTCTTTAACTCCGGATCAGCTCAGACTTATAAAAAAGTATACACAAAACCTTACGATACTTTATGATGGGGACGATGCTGGAATTAAGGCAGCCTTGCGCGGACTTGATCTTGCGCTCGAAGAAGGCCTTGATGTTAAACTTGCATTGTTGCCCAACCAGGAAGATCNNACCAGCTCGAATACTTAATGCAGGAAGCCGGCGAAGACACTAATAAACGGTCACGTGCCATAAACCAGATTGCAGAAACAATTTCCAAAATTAATAAGGCAGAAGATTTTTCAAAGCAGCAGGATTATATTCATAAAACTGCAGAATTCCTAAAGGTTGATGAATCGAGGTTACATGCCCTGGTAAATAAATATATAAGGGAAAAAATTTCCAAAGACGAAAAACGGATTTTAAACAATGAAAGAATTTTCCAGGAACCAGGCCTTGAAGCGAGTGAATTAAGCGGGACAGATACCGATGCATTGGAATTATTNNCTAAATGAAAGAGCCGTTGTAAGGTGTCTTTTAGAATTTGGTCTTAAAGAATGGGAGCCAGGGAAAACTGTTGCAGAATATTTATTATATGAATGCATAGAAGAAAATTTTATTACAAATGCTTCCCTACTCAAAATTGTAAATATTTACTCAACCTGGTATAATGAAAAGCTTGAACCCACGCCAAAAAATTTCCTTTACAGCGATGATCTTGAAATGAGCCGGTTGGTGGTTTCTCTCATTGAATTCCCTTACGAGATAAGCGCTAACTGGCTCAACATTTACGAAGTACCTGTTCCTACGAGGGAAGATAATTTTAAACAGGAAATTAATTCAACGCTCAATTACCTGGAATTGAAAAAAATCAGGAAACTCATTTCAGTGAATCAAAAAGAACTGGAAACAACCTCATCATCAGAAAGGCAGATTTTTCTGATACAAACCCATGTACGGCTTAAAGACTTAGAGAATCAAATCACGAAGGAGATCGGGGCAGTAATACTGAAGTAAATGGCACTTGTATCTAGTAACGATTATAACTTTTAATTCAACTAGGTAAAGAAATTATTATCTAATAATTGAGCAAATGGTAATCGCCTCTTTCTGTTCCTTACTATTTCGCATAATCCATTTCAAAATCACCCTTTATTCTTTCCATAGAAGGGTTGAAATAACCAAATTTCAGATTTGGAAATTCATCTCTAAGCATTGTCATCATTTTCTTGATGCCAAGGCATTCACCTGTTTCTGAGATGCCAATTTTACCAAGGTACCAATCAGCATCAATATTAAAATTGCGCCATTGTATCATTTTAAGCCCTGTTGTCTTTATGAGCTTTCTGAGAGCTTCATATTCTTCTACACTGTCAGTCATTCCGGGAAAAACAAAATAATTGATACTTGTCCAGCCACCAAAGCGATTCACTACTTTCAGGCTTTTGATTACATCTTGAAATGAATAATTATTTGGCCGGTAATAAGGCGTATAAATTCTTTCTCTCGCTGAGTTTGTGCTTACCCGAATACNNATACTGTTCAAACCCGCTTCGCACAGGGCTTTTACTGCTACCGGATCGCTGCCGTTAGTGTTTATGTTTATGGAACCTTTATTTGTATGTTTCCATATTTCTTCAATTGCCTCTTTAATTGTTTGCCACATGAGGAGTGGTTCCCCTTCGCAACCCTGCCCGAAACTTACAATCGGGAAAGGTGCATTCTCAAGGTGAGGAACGGTATATTCAATAATTTCTTCTGCTGAAGGCTTAAACGTTAACCTGTCCTGTGTGGAAACGATTGTTTCGTCCAGCGGCTGAAAAGAAATGCAACCTATGCAATTGGCATTGCATGCCGGTGAACTCGGAACAGGACATTCCCACCTGCCCATGAAATAATTTCGTGCAGCAGGGCAATGATAGGTCAGGCAACAATTATTGGCAAGATGCTGAACTAAACGATTATGCGGGAAAGCGGCTAAATAGCCCTTTACCCCTTCTTTTATTTTCTTTTCATT
>PKYU01000336.1:2013-2816 GCA_003132765.1 Chitinophagaceae bacterium
TCACATCTAAGCCAATTCCCCGCCTGTCAGGTAATTCATATAATTGGCCTCCAGATGGTAATTCGATCCATTCATCTTTTTCGATTGGAAGTGCATCCCAACCACTTCTGCCACAGGCATACAAGGAAGTATCCTCAAAAATATTTCCCTTGCCATCAGAAAATAATATGTAGGGTCTATGATTCAACGGTTCTTTTATTTTGAAAGTAAACTCTAATAATGTTGGTAGTATTGTTTGATTTGTTTCTGTGCAAATGCATTAAATTCAAATTCATTTACTATATTATCATCTTCAACTTCCAATTGGATTAACCTGTTGTCATTAAAGTCTAAAGTTAAAATACCGTCCCGAAGCATTATATTACTAAACTTAGCCCATTGATATTCGGTTCGTGGAAAATTCATTCTCATTATGAGTTCCTCAGAAAAAACAAATCGTATTTTTTGAAGTGAAAAATGATAAAGCGAACCAATCAATGCACAAAATATTGCAAATAGATAATTATGCAGAACAATCCAACACCCGGACAGAACAAAGAATGCAACTTCGTCAATGAAAAACACAGTCTTATTTTTTCTTNNTTGATAAAACCTGACCATGGCATATATACTTACAAGGATGAGTGCGGATAAGGAATCAACAAAATATAAATCGGAAAAAAGAAGGAAAATAAATACAGCCAGGTTTAAAACTATCAGTATTAATGCAATAAATCTATAAGATCTTATTTTGTTATTCTTCAAAACAATTTCAAATTGTTGCATATTTTTTTATTTTTTCTGCAACCATCAAATTACACAAT
>PKYU01000125.1:0-202 GCA_003132765.1 Chitinophagaceae bacterium
AATTTAAACATCGCGGAGAAATTCCATATAATATTCGGGAGGCCAATCCTGTTGTAAGCAGGTGCTACGCTTTCCGTGAAGATGCCATGCATTTCTTTGTGAAGGATACTGAACATCCTTATGTGCAGGATAAACCTTTTGACTGGATAAGGGGATACCAGGTAGGCGGAAAATCAATTATGTGGGCGAGACAAACGCAACG
>PKYU01000125.1:225-4187 GCA_003132765.1 Chitinophagaceae bacterium
GGTCTTCCTAACCTGCCTGACGGAGAATTTTTACCACCACTCGAACTCACCTGTGTAGAAAATTACTTTAAAGAATTTGTCAGCAAAAACTATAAAGACAGAAACGTTATCTATGGACGTTGCGCCCATTTAACAGAACCAAAGCAAATACATTTGGATGAAGGAAGAAGCCAGTGTCAAAACAGGAACCTTTGCCAGCGAGGTTGCCCATTCGGGGGATATTTCAACTCTAATGCCACCACAATTCCGTGGGCACAAAAGACAGGAAATATGACCCTGAGGCCTTTTTCTGTTGTGCATTCCATAATTTATGACGATCAGAAAGGGAAAGCAGTTGGCGTACATTTAATTGACGCCAATACAAAGGAATCTATTGAATATTTTGCCCCGGTAATTTTTGTAAATGCAGGAGCCATCAATACCAATCTTATCTTATTAAATTCCATATCCAAACGTTTTCCCAATGGATTAGGAAATGATAATGGCCTGCTGGGGAAATATGTAGCCTTCCATAATTACAGGGCAAGGATCGAGGCGCGATATGATGGATTTAAAGATTCAACAAGTAAAGGAGGCCGAAGGCCAACCAGCACATATATTCCACGCTTCAGGAATTTACACAAACATGAAATGGATTTTCTTCGCGGCTATGCAATGACCTTTTCTGCTGACAGGTATGACAGACAGAATATGGATGGATTTGGGGAAAGCCTCAAGGAAAATTTAATGTCCGGGCCTGAATTAGGACCATGGTACGTAGGTTCACAAATGATGGGAGAAACGATTCCAAAAGAAACCAATCATGTAAGTTTAGATCCCGTTAAAAAAGATGACTGGGGAGTGCCATTGCTAAAAATATCAATTGACTATGATGATAATGATGAAAAAATGATCAAAGATTTTTTTGAGCAGATGACAGAAATGTATTCTAAAGCCGGCTTTACTGATATTAAGACATCTGATTCAAAACAGGCGCCTGGATTGGATATTCATGAAATGGGAGGCGTAAGAATGGGAAAAGATCCAAAAACTTCATTATTGAATAAATGGCACCAGTTTCATAATTGTCCAAACGTATTTGTAACCGATGGCGCCTGTATGACTTCAACATCTACACAAAACCCTTCCCTGACTTTTATGGCCTTTACCGCGAGGGCAGCGGATTACGCAGTATCACAATTAAAAAAAAGGGAATTGTAAATTAAATTGTATTTAAGGATAGATAAAAGAGTATTTGCAAGTCACGGCTATCCTTATTATCCTGGTTATATAAGAAATAATCAAATCATTCAAGATGGATGCAAAGAAAAGAGCCGCAGAAGGCACCATTCCATTTTTAAGAAATAAAAGTTTGATCGGTCTGGGTGCCGGTTCAACTATCGCTCATCTGGTTGAAATATTAAATGAGCATAAAAATGAAACACCGGTAAAATATCTGACTTCTTCTTTTAATACACTTCAGTTATTACGGAAATATGACTTTGATGTTATACCTATCAATTCTGTTGCAGCAATAGATATTTATGTTGATGGATGCGACCAGGTAGACAGAAACCTGAATGCCCTAAAAAGCGGCGGAGGAATACATACTTCCGAAAAATTATTGGCATCAATGGCAAAAGAATTTATTATTGTCGGAGATGAGGGAAAATATGTTGATGATTTCGATTCAAGGTTTCCGGTAGTTATTGATGTTTTGCCCGAAGCCTTTAACTTCGTTCTGGCACAGTTAGCAATGCTTTATCCGGGAGTTAAGACCGCACTTCGTCTTAGCGATAAAAAAGATGGTCCGGTAATCACTGACCACGGCAACTACCTGGTTGATATTTGGTTTCAAAGCTGGCCTGAACTTTCAGGACTGAATTTAACCTTAAAAAGCATTACCGGAATTATAGAAACATCATTGTTTTGCGATCTTGCTCATAAAGCAATTCTTACAGGTAAAGATGACATTCGAATTTTAGAAAACCCAAAGCCCCGAAATTCGCATGCCTAAAAAAATTCAAACTATATTGACTTAAAAATATTCATGGGTGTATTGAGAAAATTTATATTCTTCGTTTATGGGTTGCTGTTCAGCATAACGATCTTTTCACAAAAAAAGAATGCAGCTTTTGATTTGCATATTCACAGAACAACGGAGCATATGACGATTGATGGAATAGCCAATGAATCAGTCTGGAAGAAATCTGAAGCAGCCAGCGATTTTTATATGGTACTTCCAATGGATACCAGTTGTGCAAAGGTGAAGACAGAAGTTTACATGACCTATGACAACCATAACATTTATCTGCTGGCCATTTGCCACGATGGTCTGCCCGGGCCGGACATGGTTGAGTCTTTAAGAAGAGATTTTAATTTTCAAAATAATGACAACTTTATTGTATTCATTGATCCCTTCGAAGACCAGACGACCGGCTTTGCTTTTGGAACCAATGCTTACAATGCGCAATGGGACGGACTGATGTACCAGGGCGGATCCGTAGATTTAAATTGGGATAATAAATGGAAATCCGCTGTAAAACACTATCCTCACAAGTGGGTATTGGAAATGGCGATACCTTTTGAAACGATGCGCTATAAAAAAGGGGTAACACAATGGGGAATCAATTTCAGCCGTAATGATTTAAAAACAACAGAAAAATCAAGCTGGACTCCCATTCCACGGCAATTTCCTACTGCAGCCCTTGCCTATACCGGCACGTTGATTTGGGATGCACCACCTCCTGTACCAAAAGCAAATATTTCCATTATTCCGTATGTATTAACAGGGCGGACAAAAGATTTTTTTCCGACATCTCCCGGCGTGTTTAAGCATGAATTAGGCTTGGATGCTAAAGTTGCAGTCACTTCTTCATTGAATCTTGACCTGACGGTAAACCCTGATTTCTCTCAGGTAGAAGCCGACCAACAGGTTACTAACCTGGACCGGTATGAATTATTTTTCCCTGAAAAAAGACAATTCTTTCTTGAAAATGGTGATCAGATAAACAACTTTGGATATGCTGACATCCGGCCTTTTTTTTCACGCCGTATAGGATTAGGTATTCCTATTGAATTCGGAGGCAGGTTAAGCGGCAAGATCAATCGAAACTGGCGCATGACGGTAATGGATATGCAAACTTCAGGAGTGGATTCTGTTGGCTTGCCTCAGCAAAACTTTGCCGTATTGGCTTTGCAAAGAAGGTTATTTGCAAGGTCAAACCTAAACATCCTCTTCATTAATAAACAATCCATCAATTATCTACCTGGCAAAGATTCTTCCCTTCCTCAATATTCACCTTATAATAGGAACATCGGTTTGGAATATAATCTTGCGTCTTCCAATAATCTATGGACAGGTAAGCTTTTGTATTTGCATTCATTTAGTCCCGACAAAAATTCAGACGCCAACACCCTGGCCGGAAACCTGCAATATGCAGGTAAGAAATGGCTGATCAATGGCGGCTATGAATATGTTGGTAAAAATTACAATGCAGAGGTGGGATATGTTCCGCGAATAAGTTACATAAAACTAAATCCCCAAGTAGCCTATACATTCTTCCCAAAAAGCGGTAGCATATTAACTCATGGACCACAGTTGAACATGAATTATTATTTCGATGAGAAGTTAAATAAGACAGATCATGAAACCGTGCTCACCTATTTAATCACTTTTCGAAGTAAAGCCACATTGGCTCCGGTATTTTTACATGATTTTGTGCAGGTACTTTTTCCATTCGACCCGACAAAAACAGGAAAAGATTCGCTGCAGCTAAACTCCAGGCACTGGTGGAAAACGGCCGGAGTAGATTTTATTTCCAAACCTCAAAGTCTTTTTAATTATGGTTTTTCCTTTCGTTATGGAGGGTATTATGCTGATGGCAATAAGCTAACCTTTGGCGGAAATGTCGGGTATCGGTTTCAGCCCTTTCTAAACCTTACCATGACTGCCTCTTATAATGATTTGTTTTTGCCTGCTC
>PKYU01000037.1 GCA_003132765.1 Chitinophagaceae bacterium
AGCCACCTTCTCCTATATAACTCATAATAGAAGTGGCTTAAGCAGCCTCATTTTTTAGCTGTTCCAATTTACGTTCCAAGTAAGCTATTTTAGCTTTTTTATATCGATCCTGATATTGTTTTAGATCAACGGGCTTGAATGCTTCTTTATTTTGAACGATTTTATAGTAGATGCTTGCGATCTTATTAGCGGTGGCAACAATTGCATATTTGTTACCTCCTTTACTTTTCATTCTCCTGAAGTAATCTCCCAGCCAATGATTACTTCTTTGAACTGCATTGGCAGCATTTCTAAATGACTGACTGGACAGATTCGGTTTTTTCTTCATTAATTTCGAGCTAACAATTTTTCCACCTGTTATTTTATTATTAGGGCATAAATTTAGCCATGAAGTAAAATGCTTTTCGTTTTCCCATTTACTTAGATCAGTTCCGGTTTCACCCAATATTTGTAAGGCGGATATATCGCTGATGCCATAAATTTCTGTTACATCCACTCCGTGTATGTTTTGCAGATATTTTCTGATGTCTATTAACGGACTATTCTTATTCTTTTTTTTAAAGCCACGAGTTTTCTGCTCGCTTTCCATTTTTTTAAAGGGCTCAAATACTCCTTCATTTTGCCGGGCTTCGAATCGTTGTAAATGTTGCTCGATTTGCACGTCACATTGAGCGATGCTTTGCTTGTAGAATCGAAATAATTCATAGCAGGATCTTAATGTAAACAAATGTTCGGCTCTCCAATTACCCTCCAGTGATTTTGCAATCGTGTCTTTGGAAGCTTTGATACGACTATCCACAAAAGGAAGAAAATTCTTGGGGTTTCTTTCTCCAGCAAGAATTGCTTCGATGATTCTTGTTCCGGTTCTGCCGGTAATATCGTCAATGACCGTGTAAACCTTAATGTTCATCAACTCAAGTGATTTCTGCATTCTTAATACACATCTCGAATAATCCTCGGTTAGGGTTTTACGATAACGCACCAGGGTTCTTAATGCGCTTTGTTCATCATCTGGCAAATAGCTGCTCTTTAATAAACCGCAGCTATGGAGCTTTTGTATCCACATTGCGTCATCTTCATCATTTTTTCTTCCACTCACATTGCGTACTTGAGTGGCATTGACCAGGGACGCTTCAAACCCGTTTTGTCTTAAAGCTGTAAATATTCCTTTCCAGTAGACACCTGTGCTTTCCATACCCACCGAGTCTATCCCGCATTTTTTTATCCAATCTACTATTTCCTGCAGGTCGCTTGTCATAGCACCAAAGGTGCGAACACGAGGTTCGTCCCTTCCTGGTGGCACTGCTATAACATGAAAGGTCGAACCGACATCAATGCCTGCAGCATTAGGTCTTACCACAGTCATTTCGACAAATTGTTCCTTTGCTTTTTTGCTTTTTTTCTGATTCATGCTTTATGTATTTTAAAAGTAAAAGCTCTATGCCTCCTGACATACATAGGTTTACTCTCCTATACAGGGTCTAACCCCTAATTGGAAACTCAAGGCGTCAGAAGAACCAGACTTTGTTATGAATTTTAAAATTCATTGAGATGCAAGGTTTCTTGCGCAGAGCCTATAATCTAAAATTACAAATTCTCAATAACACCGAACCTTGAATACTGCTTCCAAGTTATTTCTGTTGAAAAATCAGTTTGCTGATAGGGGGACTAAGAAGGTGGTCGTTCACTTGAAAATGGACTAATTCTTTGCAAAATTAATTTTGGTGATTGGCTCAGTTGAAATTTTATTATCTTGCGCTCCCGAATTACAAAATGGATCGGTAGTTCAGTTGGTTAGAATGCTGCCCTGTCACGGCAGAGGTCGCGGGTTCGAGTCCCGTCCGGTCCGCCAAATAACAATTCAAACGAAATCAAAAGCCCGCAAACTCAATGTTTACGGGCTTTTTTGTTTTTTGACATCGGTCAAAATGTTCAAATAAGCCCATATTATTCGTGAGTAATTCGTGAGTTCGATGATTTCTAAACATGACTCACGAATTTTGAATTTTTTTATTGATAATCAGCATGTTCAATATTTGAACATGCCTTGCCAACCAAAGACTAAAGGTCTAATTTTATCATATTTAAATGAATAATTATGGTAGGTAAAAACTTCAGTTTGCTTCTCACCTTAAGAAAGCCAAAAAATTATAAGTCAGGAAACATGCCTATTTACATGCGAATCACTGTGGACGGGCTTGTAAAAGAAATGACTACTTCCCGGGAATGCGACCCAGAGATTTGGGACCAGCGATCAGAAAAAGCAATAGGGAAAAGTGATTTTATTAAAGAATTGAATCATCATCTTACTACATTAAGACTGAAGGTTTATGAAGCCAGGCTTTCACTTATTGAAAGAAATAAGATTGTAACCGCTGATTCTATCAAAGATCTACTTACCGGTAAAGTAGAAAAATCTAAAATGGTTTTGGAGGTTTTCAAATTTCACAATGAACAAATGAAAGCCCTTGTTAATTCAACATTTTCTCCAGCTACTTTAACCAAGTATCAAACATCACTGGTACATGCTCATTCTTTTATTAAATCAAAATATGGTGTTTTTGATTTGGAAATTAACAAACTGGATTTTGAATTTATTTCTGAATTTGAATTTTGGTTAAAGACAGTGGGTAAATGCCAACACAATAGCGCCATCAAACATATAAGTAATTTCCGGAAAATTATTAACATATGTATTCGTAATGGATGGTTGGCTAAAGATCCTTTTATGGGTTTTAAGATGTCAAAAAAGGAAATTGAAATTACACCTTTATCTAAACAAGATTTACAAAGAATATCAGACAAAAATTTTACCTGCCAGCGATTAAATCAGGTAAAAGATATTTTTCTGTTTTGTTGTTATACCGGTTTAGCATATATAGATATAAAGNNAAGCGCCTTCAAGAATTCCCCTGCTTCCGCCAGCCCTTCAGATCATGGAAAAATATGATAACCATATTCAATGCCTGAGTGACAACCGGCTGCTTCCGGTATCAAGTAATCAAAAAATGAATGCATATTTAAAGGAAATAGCCGACCTGTGTAACATCGATAAGAAATTAACCTTCCATATTGCGCGCCACACTTTTGCCACTACGGTAANNAATTTAAAAACCACGCAGCATTACGCTAAAATTCTAGACAGAAAAGTGAGCGATGACATGAAGCATCTCAGGGAAATATTAGCATCATCTCAACAATCTTCGGACCGTCTAAAGCAAACTGGTTTTTAATATGGAAATTTCGCTTTTATAGCCCCCAACTGACCGGTAAAAATAAGGCCCAGCAAGATTTCAATGAAATACAATGTATATTGGGGTTTCATATTTATTTGTTTGGGGATTGTCAAAAGCGATCTTGAAGGGTCTGAGGCATTGAAAATTCCACCCGCATAGTCATAAATCATTTATGTAAAGACAGCAGAAGCAGCAATTTATCAAAATCAGCGCTCATAGATTTTTGCAATTCTTTCACCAGGCCCTCAATTTGTGAGTGAATTGCGTCTGAGCTGTTGGAGTTGGGAGAAACCAAATCAAGTGAAAAATGTTCGCCAAAAATTTCTTTGGCGGCAATATTTCTGGAATATAAGTAATTGATTAAATCAAACACTACATTAATATTACCGCCGATGCCCCTCTCAATGCGGGACAACAGTACCTGGGAAGTATTTATTTTTTCTGCCAGTTCTGACTGGTTCATGTCAAGGACATGCTCACGCACCATCTGAACTCTTTTCCCAAATTCAATCATGTCCAGCATTACTTCAGGTTATTTTAGTATTTAAGATAATAAAGTTCCTGAAATTAGAAATTTTATTTGACTTCAAGATAAATGAGTAAATACTCCGGGCTCGGCACCTTACCTCTTTGCAGAAAGTAACTGCTTAAAAATTCTTCGAATCCGCCTGAAAACTGAAATGAAAAGAATCGCCAAAGCGATTAATCTTAGTTCCGGGTGATTCCTGGTGAAGTTATTTATGAAACCGGGAAAGATGTATATAATCAAACATATTACGGCCAGCTTCCCCAAAAACTTTTCTCCAAAATTTTCCTTTCTGTCCACTCTTCCCAGATGTGATCCGCTGTTTCGGTCATAACTATAACCAGCCGAATCTTTGGGATTTGAGTTTTCGTCGTATCCTGAATTAAATATTCCCATCATAACCATATTTTTTTACCATAATTAAATCCAGATTAATTGTTGCCATTTAATAAAAGAGCTTTCAATCTTCTCGGACTCTTTCACCTATCTTTTGATTCCTGCGGGCCGGTTTACTTTGATCAACTCTTCTTTTGCCGGCTGTTGGATGCTGGACCTTTGGCTTTCTGATTTTCCCTGAGCCATAAATTGTTTTTTACCATCCTCATGGTATATAGTAAGGTTTTTATATTGAGGGTTGGCTTCAATTAATTTAGGAATGTCCCCTCCCCTTTCGGTAAAGGTTACTAGCTGGAGGTTCCCCTTTTTGAGCGAGTTCATTAATTTGTCTGCTGCTTCGAGGTTTTCCATTTCTTTGATCGGGTACCGGGATAAAGTTTCTTTCAAATCGAAACCATAATTTTCGCTGAAAATTTGAAATTCCCGGTTTTTGTTTTGGACTCCCTCTTCAGCCGGTTTCAGCTTTACCCAGG
>PKYU01000142.1 GCA_003132765.1 Chitinophagaceae bacterium
CTGTTGTTGCGGACATTAAATTTTGCTCATAAAAGGCCCTCGTATAAAAATAAAATGATGCATTCACATCATACACTTTCGGTGCCTGCTGTCTCGAAAAAATATTACGAGGAAGTATTTTGCATAATTTAATGTATCCTTTTTCTCCTTCTTCAACCATATTAAAATATGGATTGCGGTGAGCAGGTGACACAGAATACAGATTCAAAGCCTCTGAGTCATTTCTTATGATATTGAATGCATTTAGAAGATCATCCATTGTACGAAGGGGAGAAGTAACATCAAGATCAAGGAAATAGTCATACTTTTTATGGTTCCTGGTTTCCTCATATTTCCAGATATCTCTCAGTACCGGTATTTTGCCGATAGTATCAGTTGCCAGTTCCTGAGGTCGTTTATATTCCGTTTTTAAGTTATACCTTTCGGCTGCCTTTTTTATGTTATCGTCCTCCGTGGAAATGGTAACATCCGCATCAAGCAAATCAGCAAATTTAAAGGCACACTCAATAGAAAAAGCAATTAATGGCTTGTTGCAAACGGGTTTTAGATTTTTACCGGGTATTCCTTTGGATCCGCCTCTTGCACAAATTGTTACAAGCAGATTCATTAAAATTGAATATGTTTAATGTCTTCTTTTGCCTTCTCAAAGTCAGCGTGTCTACCTATATCCAGCCAATACCCAAGTAGGGGGTAATAGATTACTTTCTTTTTCAATAAAATCAATTTTTCAATAAGATCTGTTGCATGATAAAACTCATCTTTTGGTATTAAATCAATTGTTTGGCGCTTGATAAGGTAAATTCCTGCGCTCGAATAATATGTATATGATGGTTTTTCTTTAAAAGACAGTACATTCCCTCCATTAGTTTCTAAAACAGCATAAGGAACACTTACTGTATAAGGAACTGAAGCTATTGCCATATCGGCACAACTAGCGATAAACTCCTTATAAAAGTCTTCAAAGTCAATATTTGTAAGCAAGTCACTATTCATTACCAGTATATCATTGTATTGAAGATTGCTAATTTTACTAACAGCGCCTATTGTCCCCAAGGCTTTGTGCTCGATGATATATTGCAGATTTAAGTTTCTATCGCTGCCATCCTTGCAATGGTCTTGTATCATCTGTCCAAGGTAGTTGACGCTGATATGAATGTTTTCAATTCCGTAATTAGCCAACCGGTCAATATTGTAATCAATGATTGTTTTCAAACCAATTTTCAAAAGTGGTTTGGGAATGGTTTCCGTCAAAGGCCTTAATCTTCGTCCTTGTCCTCCTGCCATAATAACCGCATCCAAAGGCAATAGAGAAATCTTTTCTGAAAGATCAACTATTCTTAACAGTTTCTTATTATTGTCAATAATCGGAATAAGTTTTATACCAATTTCGCGGATTTCATCAATCTGGGCCAGGTTGAAATTAAATTTATTGATGAAACGAAAACTTTTGTTCATAATATCATGCACAGGCGCATCAAGATCCAGGCCTTTAATAAGGGCCCGTCTAATGTCTCCATCTGTCACCGTTCCCAGCGCCGTTTGCTTTTCATCAACCACGAAAATTGTAAGATTTTTTGTAAGTTGATTCAGTTTTTGCAATGCCTCTTTAATAGAGGCAGTTACCGGGATAAGATACTTTTCGTTTGAAATCATTTTTTTGTAAGATTACCTGTAAAACTGAAGGATGTGTTTTTTCGAATTATATTTTTCTTCTCCATTTACAGCAATGAATTCTTGCGTCAATTCTTCATACAAATCAGGTTTATGTATTCTTTTACCGATAGTAAAAGGTAANNCATAGTTAAACCGCCACCCAGATTGAACATATTATAATTATGCTCACACCCCCATCGGATGATGCCATCCATAATATAATTCATACTTTGTATTTTTAAAAAATCAAGATTTTTGGCTCCCAGGTAATAATTTATGATTCCATTTGTTACGAAATATATTGCAGTTGCATAAGTTATTTCATCTTTCCTTACACGTGCAAGGAGTATTTTGTCCCCTAGCAATTCTTTTAGTTTGGAAAAATAAGACTCATTAAAATAATAAAATTTAGAGGCATTAAGATGATCCATACTTCTATAATAAATAGCAACAAATTCACTCCATGCAGAATGTTCTGAAGTTATTTCAAACAAAAATTTCTCTTCAACCATTTTCTTAATCGCTCGCTTATTTGTATTATTATAATGTCCCGTAAATACATCTTCGTATCCACCTGATAAGGGTACGCATACAATTTTCCTATTTAATTCATTTTTAATATTAATTTCAAAATGGTAGTTGAGATTATATAGATAATGATATCGAACAAATTCTGTTAGAATATTATTATTCTTACAATAATCAATAAATCCCCTTTCAGCTTTTTCAAGGAAATTTTTACTTGAAACCAATGGACCGGCATATCCATAAGGAGAGGAGATATCAAAATAACCTGGCATTCTGCTTATACTATATTTTAAATATGGATAAATAAAATAGTTGTCCTTTTCACCCAAATAGAATATCTCAGCCTCTGCCTTTTGATATAAAATCTCAGTCGACAAAAAATCAAACTGGTAGTAAATGTCAGGTTCCACATCATGGTTTCTCAATAAAGCATCATATTTAGCTCTATCCCCAATATGAAATACTTTTTGAATCACTTTTTGTAATTTTTCTCCCGTGATTGAATTTGGAACTGCAGCTATTACCAAATCATCTTTAGCAATTAAATCTTCCTCTTTGTAAAAATTACTTCATTTAATTACCTATATAATACAGAAATCCAAATTTGAAAATTTAAGTTTACTTTAAATCCGGTTTTAATAAAAAAAATCTTCTCACGAAAATATTGATGGTAACGTTAATAAAGAAATGAACTACACCGGTCAAAACATCTATTGTAGATGAAATGAGCGAAAATAACGCTATTCAAATATTGATTTTTTATACAGCAATTTTGAAAAATCTGTGGCTTTAATAAATGATACTATTTTCTCACAAGAATGTCCATCACCATATATATTGGTCTCGTTCATATATATTTTTTTAAACGAGTTCTGCTGAACTTCCTCAATAGCATTCAAAATCAAATCTACATCTACATTGACATCATACACATTCTTATTTCTTAAACGCCCCTCCTGTCTGAGGCCAACATTTATTACAGGAAGATGATAGGATTGGGCTTCTATTATTCCACTGCTCGAATTACCCAACATGATATCAGCATATTTCATCATAGAATAGTACCTGAATTTTCCCAAATTTTTTACAAAATGGATATCTTCATATTGTGTCGATAATTGTTGAAGAACCATATTAATTTCATTTCCGCCAATATCTGTATTGGAAGCTGTAAATAAAATTTGATACTTGTCTTTTTTTATGATTTGTTCNNATTTATTGTTTCTGCGTGAAAGGTAGAAAGGATTACTTGTTTGGCTTCTTTTAAATTGAGAGAATGAAATAATTCTTCTTTTAGAGGATAGTTTAAAGACAAAACCGAATCAAGGCCGGGTTCTCCTGAAACGCAAATGCGCCACTCTTCTTCACCCATCCTCATAATATTTGATTTATAGATTTCGGTTGCAGGAAAGTGAAGATGAGCCATTTTCGTTACCGCATGCCTTACCTGGTTATCTGTTGAACCTTCTGTAACTTCACCGCCTGAAATATGAGCCACTGGAACTCCTAATAGCATCGCTGTTGAAACCACTGAAAGTAATTCCGAACGATCACCCAACACTATTAAGAGATCTGTTTTATGATTCGCCAAATATTCACTGAATTGAATTTGCAGGAGCCCATTTGCCTTGGTTATGCTTTCCTTTTCCTGGGCATTGGTCAGATATTCAAAGCGATAAGAAATATCAAATCCATCTTCAATAATTTCTTTGTATGTATTACCTTGTTCTTCTAAAAAATGAGCTCCCCCTACTAAAAGATTCATATTAAAATTTGGATCGTTTTTTAATACCTGAATCAATGGTTTAAGAGGACCGTATTCTGAACGAGCTGCAGTAAAAATTGCAATATTTCTTTTATCTCTATTCAACCCTAAATATCATTAAACGAAAGAGGCATTCCTTTTTTTATTCCACTCTTAATTTGTTTGCCGATAAACCTGTCAGCCTCATCAATACTCACAAAAATTACAGGGCGTTTTCCAACCAGATCATCGGCAGAAATAGTATCCCCACTTTTCAAATCTCTTGAAGCATACAATCCCTTTTGAACGACTTTTTTAGTTTCTACTTCTTTCGGATGAGGCTTTTTTACTCCGTCACCCATTGCCTGCTCCACATTTCTTATTGAGCCGACCATTTGTTTTAACTCAACAGGATTGATTGATGCTTTGTGATCGGGTCCCGGAAGCATTTTATCAAGTGTAAAATGTTTCTCAATAATTTTTGCTCCCATGGCAACTGCGGCAATTGAAATTTCAAACCCTTCGGTATGATCTGAATAGCCAACAGTTGTTTTAAAAACACTATGCAAAGTTTGAATAGCTTTTAAATTTACCGAATCATAAGGTGCCGGATATTCTGAAGTACAATGCAGAAGAGCCACTTCTGGACATCCATTTTCAAGTAATAAATAATACGCCTTTTCAACATCAGCCAAATCCGACATTCCTGTAGAAAGAATTACGGGTGTTTTCTTTTGTGCGACCTGTTTCAGGAACAAAAAATTATTCACCTCCCCGGAACCAATTTTAAGAATAGGGAGCTTTAGTCTTTCTGCCAAAAAATCAAGACTGCTTTTTTCATCAGGAGTAGAAAGAAATAAAATGCCGGTTTGTTCAGCATATTTTTTTAATTCAGCAAATTCATCAAATGATAATTCAAGTCTCTTTAACATTTCGTATTGAGAAGTGTCTTCACCATCATTTAATTTTTGGTAGTCCGCTTTGGGTGCAGATATATCAATAATTTCTTCAGTTATCCATGTTTGAAACTTTACACAATCTGCACCCGCTTGTTTTGCAGCATCAATTAGTTTTTTGGCAAGGTTTACATCCCCATTATGATTTACACCTGCTTCTGCTATAATAAATATATTTTTAAATTCGTTAAACACCAGCCTGTTTTTTTTCCGCAATGATTACCCATTCAGAAATCATTATATTAGCGTTATCCTGGGTCCAGTCCAACTCGTCAACAGAAATAATATTGAAATGATTTCCATAAGTTTTCTCAATTACATTTTTGGGAGTAAGTCTTACAAATCCCTTCCCCGCCAATGGACCTTCTGTTATATCAGTATATTCATTTTCACCAGCTTTTTTATAATTTTTACCAATGAATAATTTATCAGAAAATGTTCTACTATAAAATTTGCCACGGAGTTTTAACACACGATTTATTTCTGCATAAATCTTAGTACTGTTTACGAGGTTGTTGCAACACAAACATTCAACATCGATAACTGCATCAAAAAAATTATCCTGGTAAGGGAGGTGGATAATATCTCCAACTATTAATTTCGCATTCAGCCCTTCTTCAACCATTCTTTCTTTAGCTTGCTTAATGGCAGTATCACTTCCATCAATTCCGTATGCATCAAAATGTTCTTTTGCCAGGTACCAAATATTTGCCCCCGGGCCGCAACCAACTTCCAGTATCTTTACAGCGGGCCGGTTTAATTTATAAAAATTTCTTGCCACAAATCTTATGAGGCTTTCCCCGGGATATTTCCCCCAGGGATTTTGCGAGAACACTTTTTCCCAAACAGGATCCCAACTTTTTATATTTTCAATTTCCATATTATTACAGTTTAAATTTTTACCTGCTCGGTAAATTCACTAACCTGTTCTCAATATCAATTGCATTATAAATATTTTCGCAGATACAACTTTTGAACATTTCCAAATTATTCATTAATGACCATGCAGGCATTGTCATTACTTTTCTGTCATTTGTAAAGGCAAGGAATTTATTTCGTTCTTCCTTATTTTTAAACAAAATAGAGTCCAGCCAATAGTTTTGGAGGAGGTCATGTTTCCATTGTTGTGAAATTTAGACAGCTAAACTAATATTCATTCTCGGTTGCTCTGCTTTCTATTGCCCAGGGATATTTCATAATATTAATATCTTACTCTGGTAAATAAATTTACTAATCTTGTGTTTCTCTAACAACAGTTAAATTGTTAGATGAGTTTATTGTTAATCTCTTTCCTGTTTTTATTAGTCTTAACTCAAATATTCTAAAAGAATATATTGAAATAACAATTGTAAATATTGAGGTAACGCTGAATAATAAAAAAGGTTGATGATAATGTATTTTATCTNNTAAACACCATAAGTTGCTATTCCTAATTTCTCCTAGGGTTTACTTAATATTTCAGGGAAATTAATTTTCAATTTATAGAAACATATTACAATAATTAAAGACAACACTACAAATTCAATACGACCAAATCCTGAAACAATTTTAATAAAATCTCCTTCGAACGGCAAGAAACAAAATAACAAAACAGCAAAAATCAGTAAGGTGATATTGAAATTAGAATTAACATTAAAATCTGTAAGATTATAATATATGGCTACTCCCATTACATAGAGAAATAAATTGTTAAATGGATTGACATACAAGTTCCATTGGTCATCTAAATTTTTATTATTATCTAAAAGATAAAAAGCGAAAAATAACCCAATGCATATACATATTATTAGAAAAATATTACCTAGTGCGTGGCCGAAAACTCGT
>PKYU01000062.1 GCA_003132765.1 Chitinophagaceae bacterium
AAGAAGATTTGAAATATTCCTATACCAAAATTACGAATCACCAGGATGCGCAGAAACTGGTGGATAACATACATAACTTATTAAACAACGATATTAATATTATTGTTTACAATTTTGTGGATATGCTTAGTCATGCACGCACTGAAATGGAAGTTCTCAAAGAGCTAGCTGCAGACGAAGTAAGTTACAGGAGCCTTACTGCATCATGGTTTGAGCATTCTCCGTTGCATCAGGCTTCCAAAAAAATTGCAGATAAGAAGCTGAACCTCATTGTTGCGACCGATCATGGAAGTGTTAGGGTGAATACGCCTCAGAAGNNGAAGCAGACAACCAGTAATCTCCGATACAAGCACGGACGCAATCTTAATTACGATGCCAAGGAGGTACTTGCTTTTCGCGATCCGAGGCAAGCCGGGCTTCCGGTTCCAAATGTAAATTCATCATTTATTTTTGCAAAACAGGATGGATATTTATGTTATCCAAATAATTATAACCAATTTGCAAATTATTACCGAAATACATTTCAACATGGAGGTATAAGTCTTGAAGAAATGATTATACCAGTAATCAGAATGACCACTAAAGTCTAATTTGATTACTATAAAAAATGTTGTTATATTTTTGTAGTACGAAATTGCACATGAAATATAATCAGACGACCTTACGTAAATTAGAAAATATACTTGAAGAATCCGGCTATCTTGTAAGATATGAACGAGGTTCCTTTCAAAGCGGGTATTGCATCCTGGAAGATAAAAATGTTGTAGTACTTAATAAATTCCTGAATCCGGAAGGAAGGATAAATACCCTGATGGATTTAATTCCCGCCATACAAATTAAATATGACCTGCTTACCATTGATTCTCAAAAAATGTATGAAGGATTGATTTCAAAAAAGGAAGTTTTATTCGGGTAATTATCCTTTAATCTATGTTCTCTCTTATATTTTTTAGCTTTGATCAAGTGAATTATCCTCCAATTAAAATTACATTTTTAGGAACTGGCACTAGCGGGGGTGTTCCCATGATAGCATGTGATTGCTATGTTTGTTCTTCCAAAAATGAAAAGGACAAAAGGTTGCGAAGCAGTATCCTGGTTCAAAGTAATACAACAACCCTGGTAGTAGATACTACTCCTGATTTTCGTACCCAAATGCTAAGGGCTAATGTTAAAAAACTGGATGCCGTTCTTTTTACTCATCCTCACAAAGATCATATTGCGGGGTTAGATGATGTGAAAGCTTTTAATTATTTTCAGAATAAGCCAATGGATGTTTATGCAAATCAACTGACCCTTGAAGCTCTAAAAAGGGAATTTTCTTATATTTTTTCTGACAAGAAATATCCCGGGGTCCCAGCTGTTAACTTACATGTTATAGAAGGCAAACCATTCGTGGTAGGAGATATTTCGATAACACCAATACTTGTACGCCATTTACAAATGCCTGTCCTTGGATTTAGGTTTGGGAAATTCACCTATATCACAGATGCAAACAATATTGATGATATTGAAAAACAAAAAATTATTGGCAGCGACACTTTGGTTATAAATGCATTGCGTAAGAAAACGCACATTTCACATTTTAATTTACAACAAGCTATCGGACTGGTTCAGGAAATTAAAATACCAAATGCATATTTTACGCATATTAGCCACCAGCTGGGCATTCATGAGGAGGTTAATAAGGAACTTCCTGCTCAAATGCAACTTGCATGGGATGGTCTCAATCTGAAATTCTAACGCTAAATCCAAATATTTTTATATCTTTTAGTTGCACAATCTGTTTGTCAATTTCTATTTTTATCATTTTAACCAGATTAGAAATTATTTATGTGGAAACAATTTCTAAAAGACTATTTCAAATTTAGCCGGAAGGAAAGAGCCGGAATTATTTTTATACTGTTATTAATTTTATTTTTTATAATAAGCCCANNGCCCTTTATTGGTAAAGGAGAAAGTATATAGCTATAATGAATTTTAAAATGAAATTAATGAATTGAGGATTCTGGCAATTGATTCATCACATACTAACCGATATACGAAGAGTGAAAATAATTTGATTGATGATTATTCACTAATTGGTTAATCAAAGAATGAGAGCCCGGATTTTGAAGTTTTTAACTTCGATCCGAATACGGCTTCTTTTGCAGATTGGCAGAAATTAGGAATAAAGGAAAAACGATTCATACCATTCAAAACTATCTTTCTAAAGGCGGAAAATTTTATAAGGCCGAAGATATTAACAAGATTTATGGCATGTCAACAAAGGATGCCCGGCGGTTAATCCCGTATATTAAAATTTCCAAACCGCGATCCACCTCAGGTGAAAAATTAAATTATGAAGAAAAATCTTTATCTAATTCATCAAATTTCATTCACAGAGTTGACATCAATCTTGCTGATACAAACGCCTTCATTAGTTTGCCAGGCATCGGAAATAAGCTTGCGGCAAGAATAATCAAATTTCGTGATAAACTTCGTGGGTTTTATTCAGTAGAACAGGTCAGAGAAAGGTATAATCTACCGGATTCAACTTTTATGAAAATAAAGCCAATGCTTTTGTTAGGTGAGCCCCGCGCAAAGAAAATAAATATCAATACTTCTTCTGTAGATGAAATGAAGTTGCATCCTTATCTAAGCTACAATATTGCTAATGCAATTTTTCAATACAGGAAACAACATGGAACTTATCAATCAGTAGAAAAAATCAAGAAAATAGTTCTTGTTTCTGATGAAATTTTCGGAAAAGCGGCTCCTTATTTAACAGTAAATTAAAAAAAATAAGATAGAATAAGAAGGAAAATAAAACTAACGGCTGTTCGGCTGTTAATATTTGTATATTTCGATTTA
>PKYU01000505.1 GCA_003132765.1 Chitinophagaceae bacterium
TGGGTTTTCAAGTTGCACTAAAAAGTATTTCTAATCTATTCACCTAACGGGATTCTTACTTCAAGAGCTTTAATTTTCCAAATCAATCTCGAGGGGTTTCTAATTTAACCAGTCAATTATTCATTGCATCCTGTCTTCCCTACCTTTGTAAGAAAATTATATGGCTGAAGATCTGAATATTATAAGTGGAAACAAAGCAGAAGAATACCAGTCACTTGTTCCGCAGATAAAGGGCCTGCTTACAGGTGAAAATGATCTTATTGCTAATATGGCAAATGTTTCCGCAGCACTTAAAGAACAATTCCAATTTCTTTGGGTGGGATTTTATGTAGTAAAAGATAATGAACTGGTATTGGCTCCCTTCCAGGGCCCTGTGGCCTGCACAAGAATACAAAAAGGCAGCGGCGTTTGCGGAAGCTGCTGGCAGGATGGTAAAACGTTGATTGTGCCTGATGTCGAAAAATTTCCCGGACATATATCTTGCAGTAGTTTATCAAAATTNNCGACGGCGAAGTAGTTGCCGTTTTGGATGTAGATAGTGAAGCGTATAATTTTTTTGATAATACGGACAGGAAGTTTCTTGAGGAGATTGTTGGGATGATTAACTTTTGAGTATTGTGAAAGTAGTTATTTTTTTAGTCAAAATCTCGTAACTACACAATATTCCTTTTCAATAGAACCTGGCCTGCCCGTTTGAGTCTTTAATTTATCAAAGTAAAAGAATCAGTAATAAAATGATAATAATGATAGCACCTACAGAGAGATAAATACCATTATTGTTACTTCTTATTTCATTCCGGATTGCACGTACTTCTTTCCTTAAGGCTTTTTTTTCTGAAGATGTCATATCAGACTTATCCATATCTTTTATTTCCTTCAGCCTTAGGAGCAGAGTATTGGCTTCAATTGATGCGCTTGTTTTTATGTCAGTTAAACCAGGCGACCCTGGAATTCCTGCAAGAGACTGAAGCGGAAGAAAGGATAATGACAAGCATGCTGCCATTAAACAGAGAGCGATTTTTTTCATTTTATTATATTTTATGTTTTTTATAAAGGTTTGTTTCCTGAAATGACCCTGAGGAGAACTGCGATTATGGCTATCACCAGGAGTATATGAATAATTCCACCGATATGAAAACCCATGAATCCAATTGCACAAAGTATGACAAGGATCACTGCTACGACGTAAAGTAAATTTCCCATGTTTTTATTTTTTAAAGTTTAATGAAAGGCTAATCCAATTGTTGATATACCCGTAGATAAATCAAGATATACGCCCAGTTTATTATTAATATGGTATTCTGTTCCTATGTGAAGATCAAGATACAAAGGGCTGGCACCTATATTACTATTCTTGGGGCCGGTATATCCGTTTTCCCAGGAAGTTTTTACNNAAATCCCATTTTGAATCAAGGTTCAACAGTTGGTCAAAATAATAAGTTCCTTTAACGCCAATGGGAACAACCGTTTGATGATAATCATTATCCCTGTAGGAAAAAAAAGTGATAAAGGGAGCAAGCGTAAAATTCCTTGCTACATCAAATTCGTAATTAAGATTAATGACCGGTGTTGAATGATTTACATATCCGTAATATCCCACTCCTAAGCCAACATTTAGGGTGTTTCCAAATTCTTCGGTCTTTTGGGCCATACCTTTATTGGTAATAAAGACAACGGCAATTAATAATATTATTGTTTTTTTCAATTGTTTTATTTAATGAGAAATTTGCGATTTTTATACCTTTCTGATTTTATTTTAACTTTTTATAAATTTATTTTTTAGGCCAATGCCTGTTTCACAAGGAAGCAATAATTTTGAGTATCTCTTTTTTTGATTTACCAAGCTTCGCNNTCTACAAATAATACGTCATTATCTGCCAATATGCCACATTTTTGTTTTAATTTCCCTTTTGTCGCGTTCCAGTCTCCCTTTAATTCAGTATAAGATTTCATGACTTTGTATTAAATGATTAATTTTTATTTGCATTGCAAAGATGGCTACTGTCAGGTTAATTATTGTTACACAATCCTTACTAAGAGTTATATCTTTCACACATTACAGGCAGTCTTTTTTACATTATTTTTTATTACTCACTTTATTACCCGCTACTATCACAATACCGCCCAAGAGTAGCATTGCTCCAATAATTGGGGACCATTCGACCGGGTGATCTATTTCNNCCGAGGTCTACAATTTTTTTTGTAGTTACAAAATTGAATCCGGTATAGGCCATCATAATCACTCCGATAATAATGAGGGCGATTCCTGTTATTTTTAGCATGTTTTTATTTTTGAAAAGTTTTTTTTATGATGAAGCCCAATTATTTTCTTTAAAATNNCCTGTGGGTTACAATTGCCTCATGGCAGGAAAGTTCCGGGGCAAGGCCAGAATGGCTGGCAAAAAATAAAGCCCCATTGTTTAAGAGCTTTATTGATTGCATGACCTGGTGATTAAATACCCCTTTTGAAGATGTAAGAAACCAATGATTTATTCTTTATCCTTTTTTATTTCCTTTTCTTCTTTAATCTGGTGTTTTGCTTTCGTTACCGGATGTTTTACACCATGAGCCTCCAGGTGTTCGCCTTGTTTATGAATGCTTCTGCGGTGCTGTCCAACTTCCTTATTTTTTTTCACAGCTTTTTTGATTTTCAAATGGGTAAGATCTTTCCGCGTTTCCTGTTTATCTTCTTTCTTGTCTTTGATCGAACTTTTAAGATCCCTTTTATCATCTTTAATATCTTTCGATTGTGCTATTGCACCGATGCAAAGTACCAGTCCGGTTACAATAAGAAATGCGATTTTTTTCATTTTAAGTTTTTATGATTGTAATTGAATTATTACTTAGTAAAGATGGAATTCTTTCTTCTGTAAAGTGTTATACAATTTTGAATAAAAGTTACATCATTCATACCTTTATAATGAAATAAGAAGCACTTTCATATCTGGATGAAAGTGCTTTTTAAAATTGTACCTTGATTAATAAAGTTTCTACTTAAATTCTCTTAGGCAACCAGGCGAAAGAATTAATTATAGGTACTTATGATGATCTTCTCAATAATTATGGCCATTACCATGATCTTTTCCATTTCCATTATTCCTGTCATTTTTCCATTGATTGTGTTGAGGATGGTCTTTATTCACAAAATATCTTGAGTCGTGACTATTTCGGATAGCTTCCTGGCTATGGTTTCCCTTGTATCCTGCATATCTTGTTCTGTAGGTTTGATCATGCCGGTATGGCGTAGGTTCATTAATTACTACTTTATACCCGCTGTATAAATCATAATTATGATACCTGGCTGGTAAT
>PKYU01000130.1 GCA_003132765.1 Chitinophagaceae bacterium
ATACACCCGGCATCATTGAGCCAAAATATAAGCTGCATGAAAAAATGATGCAGGCAGTGAAAGGAAGCCTTGAAGATGCGGATGTGGCCCTGTTGATTGCGGATATAAAAGATGATCTAGCAGAAACTGATGAAATATTTACTTCTCTTTCATTGAAGGTCCCGGCAATAGTAGTACTTAATAAATCTGATATCGCAAATAAAGAGATGATTGCGAAGGCCAAAGATTTTTTTTCAACTAAAACCTATTGTAAAAAAGTAGTAATTGTTTCAGCTCTGAAAAAGGCAGGGCTCAAAGAATTGCTTGATGAAATCCTTTCTTTCCTTCCCGAAGGGGAGCCATTTTACCAGGATGATAATTTGAGTGATCTTCCCATGAAATTTTTTGTAAGTGAGATCATAAGAGAGAAGATTTTTTACCTGTACCAGGATGAAATACCCTATCATGCTACTGTTCTTGTACAGGAGTTCAAAGAGAAAGCAACGCTTACAAAAATTGCAGCTGACATAATCCTGCAGAGAGAAACACAAAAAGGAATAGTTTTAGGCGAAGGCGGCAAGATGATCAAAGAATTAGGCACGCAGGCAAGAAAAGAAATTGAAGAATTTATTGGTAGAAAGGTTTTTTTGGAGTTATTTGTAAAAGTGAGGCCAAAGTGGAGGGATAACGAAATCCAATTGCGGGAATATGGGTATTAAATAGTTGAAAATCTTGAGCTAGAATTAAGAGGCAACAATCAATTTTAAAGCAAAAAGTGTCAAATAGAAATAATCAAGGGTAAATTCTATTCTCACATTCCTGCTTTATCGGAAAATGAATTACTATAATAATAAAATAAACAGATGAATTCATTTGGTAGAATCTTCAGGGTAACCATTTTCGGAGAATCTCATGGCGATTTTGTTGGAGTTAGTATTGATGGTTGTCCTCCGGGAATAAGGATGCGAGCGGATGATTTTTCAGAAGATATTGAAAGGCGTAAACCAGGAGCAAAAGGAACTACGCCAAGAAAGGAAGACGATATTCCCCAATTTATCAGTGGAGTTTTTAACGATAATTCCACAGGCGCACCAATTACAATATTATTTAAGAACAGTAACACCCGAAGCGGTGATTATGAAAAACAACGTTCTGNNAATTTTGTTGCCCATAAAAAATTCAAAGGTTATGAAGATTACCGGGGCGGAGGTCATTTCAGCGGAAGGCTTACCATTGCTCTTGTGGCTGCCGGTGTTGTCTCCAAAAAGGTAATTGAATCAATTTCCAATGAAAAGAAAATAGGTATTCACTCAACAATCCTGGAAATAGGAGGTGAGCAGGATATAGAGAAAGGACTTCAAAAAGCAATTGACGAAAAAGATTCAGTGGGTGGAATTGTGGAATGTAAAGTTTCCAACTTGCCGATAGGACTGGGAGAGCCTTTTTTTGATTCTGCTGAATCAATCTTAAGCCATGCAGTCTTTTCAATTCCTGCCGTCAAGGGTATTGAATTTNNAGCATAATGATTCATTAATAAATGCGGATGGTACAACAGCTACGAATAACGCAGGCGGAATAGTCGGTGGCCTTACCAATGGAAACGAACTTGTATTTCGTATAGTGGTAAAACCTACCTCATCTACTCCTAAGGAACAACAAACGCTTAATTCAGAGAGCGGAAATGTGGAACCGTTTTCTGTAAAAGGCAGACATGATTTATGTATTGCTTTAAGAGTACCAGTTGTATTGGAATCAGTGACGGCAATGGTCGTAGCTGATCTGATGCTAATCAGGAATGCGAATCAGAATGAAAAAGGGGAAGTGTAAAAATTTCTATCAAAAATTTCAATACTTGTATTTAGATATGGACATCCTCTATAAAGAAAAATTGTGGAGGTTCATTCTTATTCAGGTTGATAGAAAGAATATCAAACTGAATTCTTTTCCATTCGGGATATAAATACAAAAATTCTTCCGATGTATTAATAAGATTGGTAACCTTCTTTTTAGTTACATCTTCTTCAGGGTACCCAAACTTTTTTGTTCTCCTGGTTTTTACTTCAATAAAATGCAAAGTGTCATCCCGGGAAGCAATTAAATCGACTTCCCAATGACCGAACAGCTAGTTTTGATGCAGGATTACAAACCCGGAATTTATCAGGTGTTCCAGCGCCATTTTTTCAGCTGTTTCCCCTGTTTTATTATGATGTGCCATACCATGAAAATAATAAAATAAAAAATATTTATGGTGCCTTCAGTTTTACTCTTTGATCTATCTCGCTCAAAATGGCAAATTTTTGGAAAACATAATTACTTACTTTTGCGTAAAAGAAAAGAGTAATATGAAATTCACGAAGCAAACCGGTATAAGTTTTATCTTGTTAATAGTAATAGCATCCTTATACAGGATTATGCCCGGAAGGCCTTANNTGCACCGCAGATAGCCATGGCAATCTTTGGGGGTGCAATGATAAAGGACAAGAAATTTGCTTTTCTGCTTCCTTTATTATCGATGTTTATTTCGGACAGTTTATATGAAATTTTGTATAGATATGGCGTTGGAAATATGCAAGGTTTTTATGAAGGGCAGATTACGAATTATGTTTTATTTGGCCTGATGACTTTCTTTGGATTTTTTATCGGGAATTTTAATATCGCACGCATTGCAATATCCTCAATAGCGGCCCCCACAACTTATTTTTTAATATCAAATTTTATGGNNACTAGGCAGGCCAAAGACTTTTAATGGTCTTCTGCTTTGTTATGGCGACGGCCTTCCTTTTTATGCATGGAGTATTGCTGCTACATTGATTTTTTCGACTATACTTTTTGGAAGTTATTATTTTGTAACAAGGAATTCACTTCGGCTTGCAGGTAGCAACAATAATCAATAACAATTAAGTATTCTTTAGAGATTCATATCCATCATCTACTAAAAGGTGATTGCCATCCGCTGCCTCCGTAGCTAAAATATCGCATCGATTATTATAGAAATTTTCTGCATGACCTTTCACCCATTTAAAATGGATGTTATGGTTTTTTGATAGTTCTTCGTATCGCTCCCACAGATCCCGGTTTTTTATATTTCCTTTGAAATTGGTCCTGATCCATTTCTTTAGCCATCCTTCCATAATTGCCTTCACCACATAGTTGCTATCAGAAAAAATTAGAAGATTCAGATTATTCTTCTTTAATGCTTTCAGGGCTGCGATCACAGCCATAAGTTCCATGCGGTTGTTGGTAGTGAGCCGGTAGCCTTTAGACAATTCTTTTATATGCTTGCCCCATAATAATATAACTCCGTATCTNNATGAACCGTCAGTATATATCTTAATTGATTCTGTTGAATTATTCATATTAATAGATCAACTGCATTTGCAAATGTAGTAAAGACAAAAAAGCGCATTATCAATATGGTGTTTTTTGTACCCTGAGTATAGCATAATTAAACCTGGGAAACTCCCGTTTTAAATGGCTCCATTTCAGGATTATTATTTGCTGCAGCTATATTTTCAGCAATGGTTGACCTCGTTTCAAGTGGATCAATTATTGCATCTATCCATAATCGAGAGGCAGCATACAGGGGGGTAGTTTGTTTCGTATACTTATTGATCATTTCAGATAATAGGGCTTCCTCTTTTTCCAAAGTTATTTCTTCACCCCTGGATTTTAGAGAAGCTACTTCAATTTGCAGGAGAGTCTTTGCTGCCTGTTCGCCACCCATTACAGCGATTTTGGCTGAAGGCCACGCATAAATAAACCTTGGGTCATAAGCCTTTCCACACATGGCATAGTTTCCTGCTCCATAAGAATTACCAAGTATAACGGTTATTTTTGGTACCACTGAATTGGCGACGGCATTTACCATTTTAGCTCCATCCTTTATGATACCACTTTGCTCACTTCTTGTTCCCACCATGAAGCCTGTTACATCCTGAAAAAATATCAGTGGAATTTTCTTCTGGTTACAGTTCATAATAAACCTTGCGGCTTTATCTGCACTGTCATTATAAATAACTCCACCCATCTGCAATTCACCTTTCTTATTCTTAATATTCAATCGCTGGTTTGCAACTATACCAACAGCCCAACCATCGATACGGGCATAACCACATAGAATCGTTTTCCCATAATCTTCTTTAAACTGTCCAAATGAACTTTTGTTTTCTGAGCCGGTTCCGTCAACTATTCGTTCAATTATTTCAATCATGTCATAAGCCTTTGTGTTTCCCTCAGGAAATATACCATAGATCTCTTTGGATTCTTTTGCTGGAGGTAAGGAGGTTATTCTGTTAAAACCGGCTTTAGGAAAATCCCCGATCTTATTGATAATTTTTTTTACCTGGTCAAGGCATTCTTCTTCAGTATCAAATTTATAATCTGCTATTCCGCTGATACCGGTATGCATCGCTGCCCCGCCAAGTGTTTCGCTATCGGTGACTTCTCCAATTGCTGATTTTACGAGATAAGGGCCGGCTAAAAAAATGGAGCCATTTCCTTCCACCATTAATGTTTCATCACTCATAATGGGGAGATATGCGCCACCTGCAACACAAGGCCCCATTACAGCCGCAATCTGTGTAATACCCATGGCGCTCATCTTTGCATTGTTTCTGAAAATCCGGCCAAAATGCTCTTTGTCAGGAAAAATTTCATCCTGCATAGGAAGAAAAACTCCTGCGCTATCCACCAGGTAAATTACTGGTAACCTGTTTTCCATGGCAATTTCCTGCATGCGAAGATTTTTTTTTCCTGTTATGGGAAACCATGCTCCGGCCTTCACCGTTTGGTCATTCGCTATAATGACACATTGCTTTCCGCTTACATAACCAATTCCCGCAACTGTTCCGCCGGCAGGGCAACCTCCATATTCCTCATACATTCCATATCCGGCAAATAAACCAATTTCAATAA
>PKYU01000461.1 GCA_003132765.1 Chitinophagaceae bacterium
AGAACCATTCGTCATGGCAATGCCTATCATATCATGCTCCAAGGCCATCATGGCATGCGAACCTGCAATGCCAAAATGATTGCTGTTTGTAACGCTAACCCAGCCTGTACCTACCTGTTTGGCTTTACCAATTGCTATCTGCATTGCAAAAGGAGCGACAACAAGGCCAAGCCCTGCATCTCCATCCACTACCCCAGTGGAGGGAGTTTCATGAACTATTCTGATACCTGGTTTTGAACGAATTCTACCGGCTTCCCACAAACGCACATAGCCCGAAATCCTGGCTACCCCATGGCTGTCAACTCCACGCAGGTCAGCAATCAACAAAGATTTGGCTGCTAAATCTGCATCTTTTTCACTACAGCCTATTTTCAAAAAAATCTTTTTAGAAAAAGATAATAATGATGAATAACTATAATTTTCCGTCATGCGGCAAAAGTAAGCGATAAAGAAATAAATACGTTTATAAAACGGAGAAGGCTTTCGTAAAGATCATAAAATGAATATAGATGAAGGAATGCGGGATGGAAGCGGAATACTTTAGCAATGCTAAAGATACAAGCGGACAGCCCATAGTATCGCCGGATAATGAACCTTAGCTGATAGCCTAAAATTTTTTTAACATGATTGAAAAAGTTATTACTATTACAGGATTTCATTTAGATTTTCATTTTCAAATTTTAGATTTTAGATTTGCCGGATTGAGAAAGTAAATACATATGGGAAGAATATTTGAAGTAAGAAAGTCAACGATGTTTGCCCGTTGGGACAAAATGGCAAAACAATTTACTCGTATTGGGAAGGAAATTGATATTGCTGTTAAACAGGGTGGCCCTGATCCTGATAACAACTCTGCACTACGCCGCTGCATCTTAAATGCCAAGGCGGTAAACATGCCGAAAGACCGTGTGGATGCTGCCATAAAAAGGGCTATGGGAAAGGATAAAAGTGACTACCATGAAGAAGTATATGAAGGCTATGCGCCGCATGGGATAGCGATATTGGTGGAAACTGCTACAGATAACCCAACGAGAACGGTGGCCAATGTACGGATGCATTTCAATAAAAATCATGGATCGCTGGGAACCAGTGGCAGCGTGGCTTTTATGTTTAATCACAAGGGAGAATTCAAAATTAAAAATGAAAATCTTGATATAGAAGAACTGGAACTGGAATTGATCGATTATGGCCTCGAAGAAATAGGTGAGGATAGTGAAGGCAATATTATAATTCGTACTCCTTTTAATGAATTTGGAAATATGAATAAGGCATTGGAAGAAAAAGGCATTAATGTAATAACTGCCGAGCTTACACGAATTCCTACTACCACTGTTGAATTAAACGAAGACCAGGCAAATGAAGTATTAAAGCTGGTTGATCATCTAGAGCAGGATGATGATGTACAAAAAGTGTATCACAACCTTAAATAGACACTAACCATTACATACATAAACCGCCTCCAAAAATGGAGGCGGATCTATTTTTGCATATGACCCCTAAACCCGAATTTTATATTTCAAAACCTTCGATTATTTCTATCGTTTTCACCTTTTATTATTTCTTTGTCTTGTTCTAAGATTCAAATATGTATTACAACAGACCAGGTAGAATCCGAAAAGTTTACCCTTAAAAAAAATATTATTATTTCATGATTTATGTATTCTTCAAAAGAAAGCATCTTATTAGATAAAAATGATATTACCGTACAACCTCCCGGTATTTTTGTATATCTTTTAAAAAGAATTTGAAATATGCATTTAATGAAAATATTTAGAAGAGGGTTGCTTTTTTTGTTACTGGGAATAATAAGTTCCTTACAATTAAATGCGCAAAAAGAAAATAGGAATAATACAGCTGTGTGGAAAAAAGTAGATGAATTGGTGAGCAAGGGCCTTGCCAAATCTGCACTAACAGAGGTAGATAAGATTTATAAAAAAGGGAAAAATAATAATAATCAGACCCAGGTAATCAGATCATTATTGTATAAAATAGCCTTACAACAAAATATTGAAGAAAATGCTTCGGTAAGGAGCATAGATACAATTGAAAGAGAAATATCTGTTGCCAATGAGCCAGCTAAATCAATACTGGAAAGCATCTTGGCCCAAATGTACTGGAACTACTTTCAGCAGAACAGGTACAGGATTTATAACAGAACCAACTCAACCGGTTTCAATAAAAAGGATATAGATACCTGGGCGGTGGATGATCTTCATAGAAAGATAGGCGCGCTTTACCTGTTGTCTTTAAAATACAAAGAGGTTTTGCAAAAAACTAACCTGGATCAATTTGATCCCATTTTGATAAAAGGTAATGTCCGTTACCTGCGGCCAACTTTATATGACTTGCTGGCGCACCGGGCATTGAATTATTTTATAAACGATGAAAGGGATATTACAAAACCTGCTTATGCCTTTGAGATAAAGGATAAAGAAGTGTTTTCGCCTGTAAGTGATTTTATTCGACATAAATTCTACACGAAGGATTCTGCTTCTTTACATTATAAAGCATTATTGATTTACCAGGAAATTTTAACATTTCACCTGAACGATACCAAACCTGATGCATTGATCGATGCAAATATAGAGTGTATCAATTTTGCAAACCAATATGGGGTGATGGAGAATAAGGACGAATTGTATCTGAAGGCATTAAATAATATCAGCAATAATTTTTCAAAAAATCCAGCCTCAGCACAAGCAGCTTTCTTGGCAGCGCAATTGATATATAACAGTTCATTACAGTCACCAAATAATAATGCTTCTTTAGGAATCTATTCAATCAAAAAAGCGAAAGAAATGCTGGATGAAATTGTAAAGAAATTTCCGGGCAGTGAAGGAGGCATTAATACTCAAAATCTGTTGAAACAAATATTGCATTCTGAATTAAACCTCGCTACAGAAGAAGTAAATGTTCCCGGGATGCCTTTCAGAACATTGGTTACTTATAAAAATGAAAACGTTATTTATTTTAGAGTTCTTCCATTAGCTCCAGAATCAAAAGCGGCATTTCAAAATATTGATAATGATAAGGTATTCCAAAAACTTGTAACCGAAAAATTCGCCAGGGAGTGGAAACAGGATTTGCCCGAAATGGATGACTACCTTTCCCACTCAACAGAAATAAAGATAGATCCTTTACCTGTGGGTGAATATGTTTTGCTCGGAAGTGCTTCCCCGGATTTCAGCCTTAACAAAAAACCCCTGGTAGCTGAATATATTTATGTTTCCAACATTAGTTTTATCAACAGCGGGCAGGAATATTTTGCACTGAACCGCACTACAGGCCAGCCGCTGGAAGGTGCCAGCATACAGGTTTACACTCAATATTATAATTTCAATAACCGCAATTACCAACTTAATAAAAAACNNTAAAAAAGAATCTTTAACCGCAGATACGCATGGATATTTTAAAATTTCAGAGAAGAAAAAAAATGAGAATGCAAGTGTGAGGTTAGATATTACTTACAATAATGACCGGCTCTTTTTAGATGATCTGCAGTACACTTATAATTATTATTACAACAAAGAGGATGATGATTACGATGATCAGAAGGATTATGATGAAGAAAATGCAAAGATGTTTTTATTTACAGACAGGAGTATTTACCGCCCGGGGCAAATGGTATATTTCAAAGGAATTGGTGTTACTAAAAACCGGAAGACAAAAAAAACAATGCTTCTTCAATCGAAAGATTCATTAACTGTTTTTTTATCGGAGGCCAATGGACAAAATATTGATTCATTAAAGGTTTTATTAAATGCNNATTCCGTTTACCGGAAAATAAATTAAATGGGGAATTTAATATTGATTTTTCCAATTATAATAATTCTTCAATTTCCTTTTCAGTAGAAGAATATAAAGGGCCCAAATTTTATGCGGAGTTTGAGAAAGTAAAAGATAGTTACCGGGTAGGTGATACCGTGAGTATAACCGGTTTTGCAAAAGCCTATGCCGGTAATACTATTGATGGAGCGAAAGTTATTTTTCATGTAACAAGGGAAACAAGATTCATCTATCCCTGGATTTTTTGGAGAACAGGATTTCCTCGTTCAGGTGAAATGGAGATCACCAATGAGGAGATAACAACCAATGCTGATGGAAAATTTATTATAAAATTCCCTGCCATTCCTGATTTGAGTCTNNGTATGGAGAAACAAGAAGCGCTAATATTATTGTTCCGATTGGTTATAAAACGCTGAATTTACAAACAGGTTTACTGCAGGGTGATATAGTAAACAGGGATAGCCTTCATAATATTATTATAGCCAGTAAAAATTTAAGTGATCAGCCGGAAAGGGTACAAGCTGAAGTAAAAATTTTCAAATTACTACCACCCCAAAGGCTTATTCGCAAAAGGCTTTGGAATCAACCGGATACTTCCGTTTTTACCCAATGTCAATACATTCAATATTTTCCCCACGATGAATTTAAAGATGAACTGGAAAAAGAAAACTGGCCAAAGATAAATTTGGCTTATCAGAAAGTTGATTCTACAAATACAGATTCAACATTTATCATTCCCCCTTCTTCATTCCAGCAAGGTTGGTATGNNCCTACATTTGGGGATTTGCCGGATTGAATTACACAGAACCGGGCGAAACCGCAATTCTGGTAATAGGATCATCTGCAAAAAATATTTTGCTCGTGGAGGAAATCAATAATCGAAGAGCTGGTGGAAACAGCCCTTTACGCGATAATGACCAAAAGGATTTTAGGTATTTTGCTTTACAAAACAATAAAAAATATTTTGACTTTAATATTACTGAAAGTGATCGTGGAGGATTTGGTGTGAACCAGTTTTTTGTAAAAGACAATCGGTTTTATGTTACTACCAATAATATTTTTGTTCCATGGACGAATAAAGATTTACATATTTCTTTTGATACCTACCGGGATAAAACTTTACCTGGAAGTGAAGAAAAATGGAAGGTAACTGTTAGCGGATACAATGGAGAAAAGGTTGTCGCAGAAATGCTGGCATCTATGTATGATGCATCGCTGGATCAGTTCAAGCCTCATTCCTGGAAAGCATTGGATATTTGGCCAATTTATAATAGTAATAATAACTGGTCTTCCGGTCAAAATTTTTCCTCCGTTCAATCTTTTGAAAAATATTGGAGTGAAGCTTTTGTTCAGCAAAAAGAGAAAGTTTATGATTTTTTAAATTTTAATCCCTTTAATCGATACAATGGTTATCTAGTAGGAAGAGTTGCAGGAGTAAACGTTGAAAGAAATAAATCAATGGATATGGCCATGAACGCCCCCTCTTCAAAATTAGAATTAATANNAAATTCAAATACGAAAAAACTTCAATGAAACCGCTTTTTTTTATCCGGATTTAAGAACCGATAAAGATGGCAATATATCATTCAATTTCACTATGCCGGAAGCATTAACGCAATGGAAGCTAATGACATTGGCGCATACCAAAGATCTTGCAAGTGGCTATTCCTCCAAAACAGTAGTAACCCAAAAAGAATTAATGGTGCAGCCTAATGCTCCGCGTTTTTTCAGAGAAGGTGATAACATAGAGTTTAGCGCAAAAATTGTAAATCTGAGTGATCGGGAGTCACATGGATCTGCCGAGTTTCATTTACTAAGTGCTTCCAACCTGAAACCTGTTGATGGCTTGTTTAAGACTGGATCTTCTTCAAAGGATTTTACAGTTGCCGCAGGACAAAGTACTTTGGTCACATTCAAAATCGATGTGCCCGAAAATTTTAATGATGCAGTTGTTTATAGGATTGTTGCCAAAGCCGGTGAGGTCTCCGATGGCGAAGAAGCCGCTATTCCTGTTGTAACTAATCGAATACTGGTAACTGAAACGATGCCGTTGCCCATGCGTGGCGATGGAACAAAAGATTTTAAGTTTGAAAAGTTACTTAATACGNNGGGAAAGAGTTCTACACTAACCGACTATGGACTAACGGTGGAATATACCACGAATCCTGCGTGGTATGCCATTCATGCGTTGCCTTATCTATTGGGATATCCTTATGAATGTGCAGAGCAGACTTTCAACCGATATTATGCCAATTCGATTGCGACAAAAATCGTCAACTCATCACCAAAAATAAAAGCGGTATTTGAAAAATGGAGAACTGCTGATACTGCAGCTTTAATAAGTAACCTGCAAAAGAATGAAGAATTAAAATCCGTTTTATTGCAGGAGACTCCATGGGTATTGCAGGCGCAAAAGGATGAACAGCAAGAGAAAAATATTGCGTTGCTTTTTGATATGGCCAAAATGAGCCTCCAGCTTGAGTCTGCAATGGATAAATTAACCGAAATGCAATCTCCTAATGGCGGATTTGTTTGGTTCAAAGGAGGTCCGGATGACCGTTATATTACCCAATACATCATTACAGGGGTTGGGCATCTCAGGAAGTTAGAGGCATTAGCTTCTTACCAGCAAAATGCAATAAAGAAAATCTTAAACAAAGCCATTCCTTATTTAGATATGATGATGAAGGATGATTACGATAATTTATTAAAATACAAATCTGATTTAAAAGCCAACCAACTTTCAGACATAATTGATCAGTACTTATATATGCGAAGTTTCTTCCCGGATTATTCAGTTCAAAAGAATGCTCAGATTGCATATAATTTTTATAATGAACAATCGAAAAAATACTGGTTGAGTCAAAGTAAATATATGCAGGCAATGATTGCCCTGGCTCTTTATAGAACAAATGATAAATTGAATGCGAAAGCCATTACAAAATCATTAAAGGAAAATTCAATTAATAATGAAGAATTGGGTATGTATTGGAAAGAATGGAACCGGGGTGGATACTGGTGGTACCAGGCTCCGATAGAATCGCAGGCTTTAATGATAGAAGCATTTAGTGAAATAGAAAAAGATCAAAAAACAATTGACGATCTGAAAACATGGTTGCTTAAAAACAAGCTAACTAATAATTGGAATACCACAAAAGCTACAGCAGAAGCGTGTTACGCCTTGTTGCTACAGGGCACTGACCTGTTATCACAAGAAAGATCAGTAACTATAAAACTTGGAACTAGCATCTTCAATAGTAAGGATGAAAAACTGGAATCAGGAACAGGATATTTTAAAACAAGAATTGAAGGCGATGAAGTAAATCCGGAAATGGGAAATATNNTATAAGCGTGACAGTTTCTTCCCAAAAAGTAACTTCGGAAGTCTCCCCTGCAGGGGGAAATTTAGAGGAGGCCTCTGCCTCCTGGGGTTCCGTTTATTGGCAATATTTCGAAAACCTTGAAAAGATCACCTTTGCAGAGACTCCTTTAAAATTGAGCAAAAGATTATTTATTCAAAAAAATACGGATAGAGGTCCTGTTTTGCAACCTATTAATGATGGCGATAAAATTCATATTGGAGATAAAATAAAAGTGCGCATTGAACTTCGTGTAGATCGTGATATGGAATATGTTCATATGAAAGACATGCGTGCTTCCTGCATGGAGCCAACCAATGTGATAAGTGAATACAAATACCAGGATGGGTTAGGCTATTACGAAACAACAAAAGATGTGAGTACCAATTTTTTCTTTGGATATGTAAACAAAGGAACTTACGTTTTTGAATACCCTATGTTTGTAACACATAGCGGCAATTTCAGCAATGGAATTACCACCATTCAATGTATGTATGCTCCTGAATTTACTGCACATAGTGAAGGGGTAAGAGTACAGGTAGAACCTGATTCATGCCAATAGAATGGCCTTAAAAATTTAATAAAATTTTCTTCTTTGCTTTTCCTAATGGTTTCTTGGGGACATGTCGTGCTATTTATTTTTATTAATTCTACCTTCCAAACGTGCCTACTGCCCATATACAACAGAAGTTTATAGCTTTAAGAATTACAAACCCGGGCAAATTCCTTTTAAATACAATTGCAGTATATATCACTCAAAACAAAAGTTGAAAAAATATTATTAGGTTTTTTTACAGTTTTACAAACAGGCAGAAGCTTTATCTTTGNNTTAAAAAATAAAATAAAATGTACAGATCAAATACCTGTGGGGAATTAAGAATATCAGATATTAATAAAGAAGTAATACTTGCCGGATGGGTTCAAACTATCAGAAAATTCGGCAGTATCACTTTCATTGATTTAAGGGATCGGTATGGTATTTCGCAATTACTTTTCAACGAAAAACTTACAGAACAACTGGATAAAAATCCGCTCGGAAGAGAATTTGTTTTACAGGTGAAGGGTACAGTGAATGAACGCAGTAATA
>PKYU01000051.1 GCA_003132765.1 Chitinophagaceae bacterium
ATAGAAGGCAAACTTCAAAAAGATATTTATCTATTGTGATTATTATGAGATAGCACACCAAGATGCTGCCAGATTAAACTAATGTTAAAACTTAACATTAGAAATATCTAATTAATATTAATTTTAGGTCATCATATTAAAAAATTCTCAGAGATAGATTCAAGGGATAATAGGTAATTATGAAAAATACGGTGAGCAAAAAAAATATGCGGAAAACAATTTCAGATCAATTATATACCGTTTTATCTGCCCTGAAAGAGCGCCTTGGAGAAAAAAAATTTGAAAAAAGAATTAAGAAAGCATCAAAGATGCTGGTTTCCGGCATAAAAAGAACACCAAAGAAAAAGGCAGGCGTTACTCACAAAAAAGCTGCTAAGCCCCACAAAAAAACTATTGCGATCACAGCAACCAATTAGTCTTCGCTAACTTTTGGATATAAACAGGAAACCTGATTGACCAGGTTTGAATTAATAAAAATTATCAAGTATCTGAAAAACCATTGGTAGTTATTACGGCTAAATCTGAGGATGGCCATTTTAACTGACCTTTTCTTTGGAAAATATAATCGCCTGTGATGGTTTGTCCTGAATTTTTTCATCTGCAGAATTCAATTATTTCCCTAATTATAAGGCTCAATGTTGGTTTGTTTGCTTTCTGAAGTTCTGATAACCATATATACTAATTCGCATTCCCAATTTCCTTTCATCTAATCCTTAATATACCGGCTCAATCATTTCATAAAGGAACTCAATCTTCAGTTATGAAGAATAATTCTAATAGAAATCGGTAATTTTATTCATTCCAGAGAACCAACTAATTAATCATTTAGAGAACCATTACATCAATTCATTTTAAAAATATATTAATAATTCTTAAAGCATCTTTCATTCATTCAAGTTAATATGAACCTATCCGTATTTTCTATATTCATTCTTGTTTTATTCCTTTTTGGAAAATGCAACTCCTCAGAACCTGCTCCGGTTCCAAACGCAAAACCTCCATTAACATACACTTACAGGCAACGATCTGATGATGGCACAGGCAAAATTTATTTAAATCGGGAAATTGCCCAGGTCATGAGTGCGGAAGGCGCCGAATGGCTTGACAGGAAAGACCGACAAAAGGAAGAAAATGCTAATCTTGCCATCGAAAAAATGAATTTGTCTCCAAATAGTGTGGTGGCAGATATTGGCGCCGGAACAGGATATTACACTTTCAAAATCGCAGAAAAAGTACCATACGGAAAAGTTTATGCTGTCGAGATCCAGGACGAATTAATCCGTTATTTAAATACAAGGAAAATGGAAACGGGCAGCACAAACGTAGTTGTGATCAAAGGAGATTCAGAATCTCCAAATCTTCCCGATAGTTCATTGGACCTTNNGACCTTGCTATCATGGTTGATGTTTACCACGAATTACAGTATCCTAAAGAAATGCTGCAGTATATAATCAACGCCCTTAAAAATGACGGCAAGATTTTATTGCTTGAATACAGGGCAGAAGATTCAAAGGTTCCCATAAAGCCATTGCACAAAATGAGTGTTGAACAAGTGAATAAAGAAATGGCTGTTAGTGGTTTCAGGCTAGTATATGATGGAGAATTTCTTCCCATACAGCACTTTCTGTTATATCAAAAAATTAAACTCTGAAACTATTTATACCTGGTGTAAAATTCCCTCATGTATTAAAAATGAAAAGCGCTAAACCAAAAATTGATATTATAAATGACTTACTGGAAGATTGTATTTTGGCTTACCCTATATCCTCCTTTGTAATAAGTCTCTATAAGCAATACCAGCAGAGAGGCAGTCTTAGCAAAAAGCAATTGCAGGGCCTTCATAGTAAAGCCTCCAAAATAAAAGATGTATCCGTAAGCAAACTTGGAACGCTGGAAGCTATTATCAAAAGAATGCCTACTAGGTATAAGTCAGAACTGCCCGCTCCTGCCCCCTTATTTGAAAAAGATAAGGCAGCAGGAAATCTCATTGAATCAATCCTCGAAAAATATCCTCAACACAAGAGAGTATTGTTTCTAAAAGCAAAATATGACCATAACGAATTGCTTTCACCAACAGAAATTACTGAATTAAAGAAATTTAAACAATTCCTGAAATAGTTTTTAACCGCGCTAGTGTTTAAGNNCCTAATCTGTCTTTATTGCCTGAATTCCGACATTTTAAAATATCTGCTTTCTTAATTATTGATCCCCAATAATCGTATAATATAATTGGTTTTACTGATAAGTTCGATTGCATTTTTAGTACATTTAATATCAGAATTATTTTTAAGCTGAGGAACTAAAAATATTTTAGTTTAAACCAATCAAAAAATATCAAATGAAAAGATTCTGCCTGGCGCTTGATTTAAAGAACGATATTAAACTCATAGAAGAGTATGAAACCTTCCACCAGAATGTTTGGCCTGAAATTAAAAGAAGCTTTACTGATGCAGGCATTAACACGATGGAGATTTATCGCACCGGCAACAGGCTTTTTATGATCATGGAAACGACTGANNTAGTGCCAAAGAAAAAATGGATAGGGATAATGATAAAGTTCAGGAATGGGAAACGCTGATGTGGAAATTTCAGCAACCATTGCCATGGACTAAAAAAGGAGAAAAGTGGATCCGGATGGATAAAATTTTTCAATTGTAAAAAGCGATGGAGCATAGTTATGAAAAATTATTGACTACTTATTGAAATTTATTTAAGTTACAAATGACTTATAATACTATCGATGCACATCAGCACTTTTGGATTTTTAACCCTGTAAGAGATAGCTGGATCAATGATGAAATGTCTGTTATTCAAAAAGATTTTCTTCCCGCTGATTTAGAAGTTATTCTCAAAGAAAATGGCATCGATGGTTCAGTCGTTATTCAGTCCGATCAATCAGAGGCGGAAAATGATTTTCATCTGAAAAATGCTGAGCGATTTGATTTTATAAGAGGGATAGTTGGCTGGACAGATCTCACAGCTAAGGAGCTCGAAGCAAAGCTCGATTATTATTCTCAATTTAATAAATTGAAGGGATTCAGGCATATTTTGCAATCTGAAAAACAAAGAGATTTCATGTTAAATCCAGCTTTTAAAAAAGGAATCAGCCTGCTTCATAAATTTAATTATACATACGATATACTTATTTACCCGGATCAGCTACCTTATGTTAAAGAACTCGCTAAGGATTTTCCAAAACAATTTTTCGTAATAGACCATCTTGCCAAACCCTTAATTAAGAAAAAGGAAATCAATAAATGGAAAAAAGATATTGGCCAGGTTGCCGAATATGAAAATGTATATTGCAAA
>PKYU01000246.1 GCA_003132765.1 Chitinophagaceae bacterium
TACATCTTTCTTAATAATTCTTCCCCCATCGCCACTGCCTTGTATTTTTGAAATATCAATTCTTTTATCTGCCGCTAATTTTTTTGCGAGAGGTGATGCTTTTATTCTGCTTCCATCCAGAGAATGTTCAAGCGGCTCCGGCTCAATTTCCGATTTTTCTAAAGCGCTATCAATTGATTTTTCTTCCCCGTGTCCCGCAGTGGTGACTGAACTCTTATTCTTTTCAGCCTCAATAAATGCGCTCACATCGGTTCCTTTCTTACCGACAATTGCTATGATATCATTCACTTTAGCAGCTTCACCTGCCTTTACGCCCACATACAATAAGGTTCCTTCCTCATATCCCACTACCTCCATCGTAGCCTTATCTGTTTCAACTTCAGCAATGGCATCATCACTTTTTATAGCGTCGCCAACTTTTTTATTCCATTGGATTATTTTGCCTTCCGTCATGGTATCGCTTAAAAGAGGCATTCTTATAACTTTAGCGCCTTCAGGCAATGTGGCTACAGGTTTTTTTTCCGCTGAAGCAGGCATGCGATCGTTTTCCTTTTTTGAAGAAACCGCCTTATCTGATGAAACTTTACTAACCTCTTCGCCCAAAATGGATTTATAATCTTCACCCTTTTTTCCAACAATCGCTATAATTTCATTTACTTTGGCTGCCTCTCCCTCTTTAACACCAATATATAAAAGGGTTCCTTCCTCATATCCTACTACTTCCATAGTTGCCTTATCCGTTTCTACCTCAGCAATGGCATCATCGCTCTTCACTTTATCACCCACTTTTTTGTTCCATTGGATAATTTTCCCTTCTGTCATGGTATCACTTAGAAGTGGCATCCTTATCGCTTTCGCCATAATTATTTCTGATTTTTTGTAAAATTGAGCAGTGAAATTAATGCAAAATCGTCAAAAGATTTTATTAGAGTATTTGTATAGAATGAATCAGATTTCATGGGGGTTCAAAAAACTCCTCCTTATTTGAAAACAGGAGTGGATTATTTCCTGAGAAAATTCGGTGTGATATTCGAACATCAATATTTTTATTCTATACTCTGCCAACTTACTTCATCGCTGAAAAAACTTCTTTCGATTACATCTGAGGTAATAAGTTCACCTGTTTCGGAAACCCTGTANNGCAAATACGATATTTCCTTTTTTAAGCCTGACAACCTTGTTTCTGCAAAATAAGTTTCTATTGTACTCATCTAGTAATTCATTGAATCTTCCTGAATTCAATTTTTCAATTCGGTTTAAAATGTCCCGGGAAAGTTCTTTGGCAAGTTCTGTTACATCATAATTTTTGCCAGTTAATTTTTTTAAAGAATTTGCTTTGAAAAGGGTTGTTTCAAAATTGACCTGGTTTATATTGAGCCCAATCCCGATAATAGCCCACTGCCATAAATTACCTTTTATAACATTTTCAATGAGTATACCTCCTGCCTTACTGTCATTAATATAAATATCATTCGGCCATTTTATTTTTATATTTTCTTTTATTTTGTGAGAAAAGAAGTCAAGGCACCCCAACGATACTGCGATACATAGTCTAAATTGCATTTGCACAGGCAGCCACAGCATCTCTAGAAGTAAAGACTGCATAATGTTTTCACCAGGTTTACTTTTCCAAACCTTACCCCTTCTACCCCTTCCCGCAGTTTGGGCTTTCGCAAAAATGATATCACCGCTACTTGCCTGACCTTTTTGAACCATCGCCATGGCATAGTTGTTGGTACTATCAATAGAATCAAGAACAATAAATTTTTTTGGGCTAAACGGCATAAAGCGTATTAGTAAAGAATTAGTATTTTTGATATACGGGGTGAAGGCCCGGTTTTAGAAAAGCTGCAATCTACCCTAATAAATTTATTTTCTATGCAGTGAATGTATAGAAATGACTAAAAATGAACACATTTGAATAATTTAACTGTATTGGCCTCCAGGAAAAAGCCCGCTCTTACAAGATTAACAAGAAACAGCAAAATTTTTAAAACAATTATCAATGCATTAAAAGATAAAAAGGGAGAAAATATCGTTAGTCTGGATCTAAAGAAAATTCCTGAAGCTGTTTCTGATTTCTTTATCATTTGTGAAGCTTCCAATAATATTCAGCTTAAAGCTATTGCAGATTTTGTGGAGTTTGAGGTTAAAAAAAGGTGTGGTGAGTTACCTTATAAACATGAAGGCAGGCAGGGAGAACAATGGATTTTGATAGACTACGTTAATACAGTGGTTCATATAATGTTACCGGAACCAAGAAAGTTTTACAGGTTGGAAGAAATGTGGCACGATGCTTCCGCAACTGACCATTGAAAAAATTAAATTTTAGAAACAATTAGTGACATCCTTTTGTTAAAAATATTAAATACGGGATAACAAATAAAAATTGCAAGGCAAGCATTTATGGCAAATGAAGAAAAGTCAAAAAAAACAATACCTAAAAGGATGAACCCTTTAAATAAAACGGGGTCGGAAGATGATCCTAAAAAACGTCCGAGGCTAAGTATCTACTGAGTTTACGGGATCATATTTGCGGCGATTATTGGCTACAATTTATATAGAGGCACCTCTTCCAACGGTTTTGAAATAGATAACACCCAATTTTATACGATGTTGAAGCAGGGGGATGTAGACCAGATAANNGATAAAACAAGAAGCATTTCAGAAAAATGATTCATTTTATAAAAATGTTTTTGGTGCTGATTATGATGCTGCCCGCAAATTACCTGAACCCCAGGCTTACTTCAGTATCATAAAGGATGAAACTTTTGCTGCTGCAATGCTGCAATTTTATAAAGATAACCCTGATATAAAACAGGTACCGGACAAACCAGGTGATGAAGGTGAGCTTTTTGCCCAGATTGTAAGTACACTTTTACCGATTTTATTAATTGGCTTATTATTTATTATGATGATGCGTAAGGTAGGTGCAGGTGGTGGGAGAGGAGGTCCGGGCGGAATATTCAATATCGGAAAATCTAAAGCTACCCTCTTTGATAAGGGTGCCAAGGTGAATATTAATTTTGGAGATGTTGCGGGCCTCGATGAAGCAAAAGTGGAAGTGATGGAAATTGTAGATTTTCTAAAAACACCCAAGAAATACACCGCTTTGGGAGGTAAAATTC
>PKYU01000383.1 GCA_003132765.1 Chitinophagaceae bacterium
CTCTCTGCATTCTCTGTTGTTCGTTCAGCCACTTCATCAACAGAAATGTTTTTTACATCGGCAATTTTCTGCGCTACATATTTTAAGTAGCTGCTTTCATTTCTTTTACCCCTGAAAGGCACCGGGGTTAAATAAGGAGCATCTGTTTCCAGAACGATAGATTCAAGTCCAATCTCTTTTACTATTTCCGCCAGTCCGGAATTCTTATAGGTAACCACCCCACCAATTCCCNNCTTTTCCTTTGTATGATGAAATTATATCTATTGTTTCCTGCATGGCTTCACGTGTATGCAATACCAATGGGACTTTGTACTGCAATGCCCAAACCGCCTGGATATGCAGGCTCTCATATTGTTCTTTAATAAAAGTTTTATCCCAATAAAAATCAAGACCTGTTTCTCCTATGGCAGCAAATTTTCTTTCACTCAATAATTTTTCAACAATTGCAAGCTCTTCCCTGAAGTTTTCCTTCACTGAACAAGGATGTAAGCCTGCCATTGCCATGCATTTCCCCGGGAATTGCTTTTCAAGGGAAATCATAGCACCAATTTCACTGCTGTCTATTGCCGGCAAATAGAATTTTTGCACACCTTCATTTTCTGCCCTGTATATGACTTCAGCAATATCAACAGAAAATTCCTTTACATTCAAATGAGTATGGGTATCAATCAATTTCATAAACAAAGAAACTTCAAAAATTAAAGAAGGAATATAATAATAATTTGTTTCTTATTATGCATTACCGGCAGAAGCAAAAAAAATTAATTACAAGTCTGAGCGTAAAAAAATCGAATCGCGAACCATAATTAATTGCTCAAATATAATTGCCAAAGAAATTTTAGAAATTCAGTTCAATAAATTGATGTTCCAAAATGGATAGATCTTTCATGTTAATACCTATTTATTAATGGCCTTAATAAAATGAAATATTCCTTTTCTATTGTTGACAATTTAAATAGACCCGTCAAAATGAAGCGGTTATGAAATACCCGAAATTTCTAAAATAATTACCCTACGTTAAAAAATTGTTATGATTTGTCAAAAATATTTTATTAACTTCACCCTAGTTTTCATAGGGTACGGATTAAAAACGGGCCTGGGTATCTACCCTGGCCCAATTTTTTTTCCACAATTCAAGGAATAATTTTGAATTGAAAATTTTTTTCATTATAATATTTAAGGATCCGGGGTAGCGCATATTCAAGGCTGGAAAAGGCTTTCAGGCCATCATGAAAAACGATTATGGAACCTGGTTTTGCATTTTTTACAACATTCAGATAGCAATTTTCTTTAGAAACCTTTTTGTCAAAATCACCGCTGAGTACATCCCACATTACGGTCTTTAACCGAAAACCTTCACCCTGCAGGGCCTTTATTTGAAATTTGGTAATCTTCCCATAAGGAGGCCGGAAAATATTTGTATCAATTATTTTGGCTGCCTGCCTCACATCTTCCAGGTATTTTTTATCAGTTGTTTTCCATCCATTGGTATGATTGTAAGTATGGTTTCCAACCTTATGCCCCTCTGAAATGATCTTCTTATAGACATCAAAATGTTCTTTCACATTTTTCCCGATACAAAAAAATGTTGCTTTGGCATCGTACTTTGACAGTTGATCAAGAACGAATGGCGTCACTTGAGGATGCGGTCCGGCATCAAAAGTTAAAAATAATGTCTTGTTGGTAGTTCTGACATTCCAGAGACAATCAGGATAAAATTTTTGAAGTATCCAAGGCGTTTTTATCAGATAAAACATCTAAGTAAAATAAATCTTTTTATTGAATTAAACCCGGTGATTAAATCTCTGTCATAGGATTCATTAAAAATATTTTTAAAAAATCCCACTTTATGAAACTAAAAAACCTTTTAATCGCTTCAGCGATAATCGCTGTCAGTGCAGGAATTTATTCCTGTAAAAAAAACAACTCTGCCAGTACCAGTTCATCTTCAAGCTCAGAAATAGCTTCAACGACTGAAATAAGTACGGATAATGCAATATCTGACAATTTAAATGCAGATGCTGAAAATATCTTAACGCAAGCCTCGGTAGATAATAATTTTTCCGGATCAACTCCGACAGGTATTANNTGTGCAACTGTAACTGTTATTCCTGCCCAAGGTTTTCCAAAAACGATTACCATTGATTTTGGGACCGGTTGTGCATCAGGAACCGGAATAATAAGGAGTGGCATAATTACCATTACACTCAGCGATTCTCTAAGGAAATCAGGCTCAGTAGCCACGATGACATTTAATAATTATTATGTTGGTGGTTATAAAAAGCAGGGTAATATAACATGGACCAATACAAAACAGGATACCACTAATAGTTGGACCCGGGTATGCTATGATACTATAACTTCACCCTTGGGTAAAACCTGGACACATACCGGCACACACGCCATTGTTGAAATATCAGGAAATAATACTCCTAAAAATATAATAGACAATGTTTATTTAACAACAGGTTCTTCAATAACTACCAATGCAAAAGGTGTGACAAGAACTGCAACTATTCTGACTCCATTGAAAAAGAAAGTATCATGTGATAATATTGACAGCGGTAGTGTAAAAATTCAGGGACCTAATCATTACGCAATTATTGATTATGGCGATGGTACCTGTGATCGTTTGGCAACCTTGTCAATTGACGGAGGAACGCCAGTTACAATTTTGTTGAGATAAAAAATAATGTTGATTTTAGAATAAAGCCCGTGCAATAGAAGCACGGGCTTTTTTATTGTATTTGTAACCAAAGTATAAACAAGCGGCTTTATCTTTACAAAATGAAAAAGGTAAGAGTCAGATTTGCGCCTAGTCCCACAGGTGGCTTACATATTGGTGGCGTGCGAACTGCATTGTATAACTATTTATTTGCAAAAAAAAATAAAGGAGATTTTGTTTTACGGATAGAGGATACTGACCAGAATCGCTACGTTGAAGGTGCAGAACAATACATCATGGATTGCCTCAACTGGTGTGGCATTTCACCGGACGAAGGACCAGGCCTGGAAGGCGATTGCGGCCCTTATCGCCAAAGTGAAAGAAAGAATCTATACAAAAAATATGCTGAAGAACTGGTTAAGAAAGGATATGCATACTATGCTTTTGATACCCCGGGCGAAATTGAAGATCTGAGAGAAAAATTAAAGGCAGAAGGAGAAAATAACCTTCAATATGGTTATCATGTCAGGGATGTGATGCGTAATTCACTGACTTTGCCTCCAGAGGAAACAGAAGCATTATTGAAAATAAATTTTCCTCACGTTGTACGAATTAAAATAGAGCCAAATGAATTTATCGCATTTAATGATTTAATAAGAGGCAATATTCAAATGGAAACAAACAGCCTTGATGATAAGGTGTTATTAAAAGCAGATGGAATGCCCACTTATCATCTTGCCGTGGTAGTAGATGATTATTTGATGAATATCACTCACGTTTTTCGCGGGGAAGAATGGATGTCGAGCGCACCGGTTCATATTCTTCTCTGGAAATATCTTGGCTGGGAAGGTAGTATGCCCAAATGGGCTCACCTTCCATTGATTTTGAAGCCGGACGGGAATGGGAAATTGAGCAAGAGGGATGGGGAAAGGCTGGGGTTTCCTGTTTTTGCATTGGAATGGAAAGATCCTAAAACTGGCGACCTGCTCAAAGGTTTTAAGGAATATGGTTTTTTACCCAAAGCCTTTATAAATATGCTTTCCCTGCTTGGCTGGAATGATGGTACAGAGAAAGAAATGTTCACGATGGATGAACTTATAGAAAAATTTTCGATTGAAAGAGTCCATTCAAGTGGAGCAAAATTTAATTTTGAGAAGGCAAAGTGGTTTAATCATGAATGGATTAAGAGAGCCAATGCTTCTTCTTTAATGCCAATTGTTAAACAACTTTTTTTGGAAAAGGGAATTGAAATCCAGGATGAAACCAAGTTTCACAGCATCGTCGAACTTATTAAAGACAGATGCACATTACTTCCTGATTTTTGGGAACAGGGACACTTCTTTTTTGTGAGTCCACATGAAATTGATATTTCTGCCATTGTTCCTAAATGGAACAATTACAAGAATTTGTTTTTTATTGAATTAATACGAACCTACCAATTAACAGAAATATGGAATGAAAAAGAAATTGAAAACGCCTTTAAAGAAATTGCAGCAGTAAATCAGCTGAAGCCAGGAGAACTCATGTTGCCTCTGCGAATTATGCTTGTAGGAGGCAAATATGGTCCGGGAGTATTTGATATTGCTGCAGTTTTAGGTAAAGCCGAAACAATTAAGCGAATAGAATACGGTTTATCATTACTTTCCGAAAAGCAGGTAAATTAAATTTGAAGAAATCTCCATTATCTTTATAGATAATGAATGAAGAAGAAAACAGCAATATAAATAAAGACTTATTCAATACCAGACCCGTTCGGGTACTAATTGCGAAAGTTGGGCTTGACGGGCATGACCGCGGTGCAAAGGTTATTGCAACCTCACTCCGTGATGCGGGTATGGAAGTTATTTATACAGGGCTGCGGCAGACG
>PKYU01000468.1 GCA_003132765.1 Chitinophagaceae bacterium
AATGATAGCATTTATGTTTTCGCTCAGGTGAATATTAATCCTAATTCGGAAAATCTTCCTTTCCTTATTCAGGATAGCATTTTAATAAGTTACAATGGCAATCAGCAATTTGTTCAGCTTCAGGCCTATGGGCAAAATGCTAACTTCCTGAACAGTATATTAATTAGGGGAAATGTGACCTGGAACAATACTCTTCCTTACGTAATTCTTGGAGGCATATTGATTGACTCTAATGCCATTCTTACAATCCAGCCCGGAACAAGAATATACTTGCACGCGAATGCCCCATTCCTTGTGAACGGTACTATGATGGCTGATGGAACAAAGGAAGATAGTATTGTATTTAATGGTGACAGGCTTGATCCTGATTATAGCGTTCTTCCTGCCAGCTGGCCTGGCATTTTTTTTGGCAGCAGCAGCAAGGATAATTATCTAAGACATGTAATAATAAAAAATGCCTACCAGGGTATCATAGCCCAGGGAGTTTCAGTAGATGCCAATCCTAAGCTCACAATCTCCCAATGCATTCTTACAAATATTTACGATGCTGGTGTCCTCGGTATTAATTCGAGTATTTATGCAGACAATTGCCTTATAAGCAATTGTGGAAGCAATATATCTATTGGCCTGGGTGGTGATTACCGCTTTATATTTTGCACAGTTGCTTCTTACAATAATTTTCTGATTGCTCATAATAGCCCGGTCCTGCAAGTATCAAATGGGGCAATGGTAAGCGGCTCTACGGTTACTGCACCCTTAAATGTTCTCTTTCAAAACTGCATTTTTTGGGGAGATCATGGAAATGTGGATGATGAAATTACGGTAAACAAACAAGGTACTGATCCATTTTCGGTTACGTTTGACCACATTCTTTATAAAGCTAAGGACATTCCTGCCGGTGTTAATTTTATTAGCCCTATCCTGAACATGGATCCTATGTTTGACAGTATAAATATTGCCACAAATTATTATAACTTTCATTTTACCAATTATCCTTCATCACCTGCAATAAATAGTGGGGTCGCTTCAACATTTTTACTCGACCTGGATGACAGGCCACGGTCAAACGGAATTCCTGATTTAGGATGTTATGAAAGATGAGATGTGATGAATCTTTTAGAAAATCTATAAACAAACTGATCGATGATTTTCCAAAAATGTATCTTTGCAAAAAAAATACCAAATGAAAAATTTAATCATCGCGAGTGGGGCACTTTTCTTATTGTCCTTTATGTTACCACATAAGAAACAAGTCTTTATTGACAAAACTCTTTACGACTTCAAAATACCCGGGTTAATTGGAGGAACAATTGACTTTTCAAAATTTAAAGGAAAAAAGATATTGATTGTAAACACAGCTTCCAAATGCGGTAATACTCCCCAATATGATGACCTTGAAAAATTGTACGAAAGATATAAAACTAAATTGGTTATCGTTGGTTTCCCCGCAAATAATTTTGGTGGGCAGGAACCGGGCAGTAATGGTGAAATCGATGATTTTTGCAAAAAGAATTATGGAGTCACTTTCCCGATGGCCGAAAAAGTTTCAGTGGCAGGCAGCGATATTGCTCCTATCTATCAATACATTTTGGCGGAGGCGCAAAAGTATGGGTTTAACAATCCGATCGAATGGAACTTTACTAAATTCCTATTTGATGAAAATGGAAAATTCCTGACTGTTTTTAATAACAAAGCGAGGTTAATCCCTGATAATCCTGACCCGAAAGGCAGGAAAGCTTACGAGGATCTATTAAAATATTTGAATTAGAATAACTGAATAGAACAATATTTTACTGCCTTCAATTGCTGATCTTATTTCCTTACAGCTTTTAAGACAGAAGATTTGTTCCTTCAAGATTTAGGTGAAGGTATATCCTTAAGGCTAACCTTTATCTTTGCCTCATATGCAATTTGAAAATGTTATAGGCCATTCAGCCACTAAGAAACATCTTATTGACCTGGTTCAGCAAAACAGGCTAAGTCATGCGTTGTTATTTTTGGGTAAAGAGGGTAACGGCTCTCTTCCAATGGCGTTAGCCTTTGCTCAATACATAGTTTGTACTTCTGCAAAATCTGAGACTCCGGTTCAGCCAGCCCTATTTGGTGAAAGTGAAAATCTAACTGCTACTAAAATTTCAGATGCACTGGATTCATGCGGCCATTGCCCTTCCTGCATAAAAGCCCGGCAATTTATTCATCCTGATATCCATTTTTCATTTCCCGTTATTCCGAAAAAGTCGGGTACTCCGCCAGTAAGTGATGATTATATCAATGAATGGAGAGAATTCATTTCATCCTTTCCTTACGGAAATGTTTTTGACTGGCTCCAGTTTTTAGGGGCTGAAAACAAGCAGGGTAATATCACTGCAGAAGAGTGTAATAAGATTAATCATAAACTCAGCCTGAAAGCATTTGAAAGCAGTTACAAGATTTTAATCATGTGGATGCCCGAATTTTTAGGCAATTCAGGAAATAAGCTTCTAAAATTGATAGAAGAACCACCTCCCGATACAATTTTTATTTTTGTTGCCCAGGATGAAAATGCCATCTTACCAACTATTATTTCAAGAACACAATTAATAAAAATTCCATCATATACAGATAGTGAGATTGAAGAAGCTTTAGTGAAATTTTCAGATGCATCTGTTGATATTGCATCGCGAATTGCAGGAGTAAGTGAAGGAAACTATCGTGAAGCGCTTCACTTATTCCAGGATTCAGAACAGGATTGGGAAGAAACGGTTAGAGAATGGTTAAATGTCACACTCAAACAAAATATATCCGCCCAGGTTAGGTGGATTGAAAAAATAAGCCAGGAAGGCCGTGAAAAACAAAAACAGTTTATAAAGTATTTTATTCATTTATTGGGTCAGGCTCTTCGAATCAGGTATTTTAATGAAGAAAAGGCAGGCAATACCGGAATAGAGATCCCAAAAAATATAAAGGATTTTGCATTAAGGATAAATAAGATATGCAGCTTTGAAGCCCAGGAAGCTATTATCAATGAACTCAATAATGCGATTTACTATATTGAAAGGAACGCCCATCCAAAAATGTTGTTCCATGCACTTACGATTAGACTATATCATATTATTAAGGATAATTCGCTAATTTTGGTAAATTGAGGAAAATGAATGATTCAGATGTTTTGGTGATTTATTGAGACAAATTTTTCAACTTTGAGCTAATTAGGATTTTTTTCACCTAGTANNATAAATTGGACTTAGCTGTTTTACAATAGAGCCTTTTTGATTACTAAACTTGTATAATAGCAGAGATTTTTATAAATGTTGTCGAAGTCCTTTTTTCATTTGCAAGAAGTTTTATTTTCCATTTTTTTTATTGATTTATTTTTTGACCCAATCATATGAGTTGCACAAGTTGTAGTACTGGAAAGCCGGGAGGATGTCAAAGCAATGGAAGCTGCAGCTCCGGGGGTTGCAATCGAATGAATGTTCATGATTGGCTTGCTAATCTGCCCTTCAGTGATCCCGAGAGCAATTGCCGGATAATAGAAGTTTCATTTAACCAGGGGAGTAGAAAAGATTTTTACAGAAATAATACACTTCATGTTTTTGCTAAAGGAGATATTATTGCTGTGGAGGGAGTTAGTGGCTTCGATGTGGGGACTGTAAGTATAACAGGAGAATTAGTGAGACTACAATTAAAAAAGCGCGGTGTAAAGGAAGATAATTCGGAATTCAGAAGAGTATTAAGATTTGCCACTGATATCGATATCAGGAAATGGAAGGAAACCAAAGAGAGGGAGCATGAAGTATTGATAAGAAGCAGGGCTATGGCGAGGCAACTCAAAGTTGACCTTAAAATGGCCGAAGTAGAAATACAGGCCGATGGGAGAAAAGCTACCTTTTTTTATATTGCTGATGATCGGGTCGACTTTCGTGAACTGATAAAAGTTTATGCCTTAGAGTTCAAGGTGAAAGTTGAAATGAAGCAGATAGGAGCACGGCAGGAAGCCGGAAAGGTTGGAGGTATCGGTAGTTGCGGAAGGGAATTATGCTGCAGTACATGGCTTACCGATTTTAAAAGTGTCAATACTAATTCAGCACGATATCAAAACCTGAGTATCAATCAAACCAAACTTAGCGGGCAATGTGGAAGATTGAAATGCTGCCTTAATTACGAGTTGGATTCCTATCTCGATGCACTGCAGCATTTCCCAGATGATGCTGAAGTAATTGAAGTTGCAAAGGGCCGTGCCTTTTTGATAAAAAAGGATATATTCAGAAATCTGATGTGGTATTCTATGCAGGATAGTACGCGCCATTATCCTCTTTCAATAGAAAGCGTAAAAAAAATTCAGGAACAAAACAGGCTGGGTATTAAGCCGGATGCTTTGGAAACTGTGGAAATAATCAGTGGCAAACCAAAAGAAGCAGAACCTGTATTTGTAGACGTGGTTGGTCATATTAGTTTGAAATCTCTCGACAAGAATAACCGAAAACGAAGGGATAATAATCGCTNNACAAAGGAAGCAGCCAAAAAATCGACAGGGCGGGTCCAATCCAGATCGGAGAAATAACCGCAATTCAAATAATAAAAATAAGGAATAAGGTTTCTTAAGCAGGTATTGATTTTAAGAAGGAATTGCATCTAATTGTATTTTTGCGACAATAAAATAACTTCTACTTCATAATTTGACATGTCCATTCAAATTTCCAATCTAACAAAAACGTATGGTTCTCAAAAAGCAATTGATAATATTTCT
>PKYU01000083.1 GCA_003132765.1 Chitinophagaceae bacterium
GGAAGTATTGTTTTATAAAGAAGATGTACTAAAACATGCGGGAAGAGTATATCATCCGGGGAAGTAAAAGAATGCAACAATCAGCATTATGAAATTTATTTTTCTCAATAGTGAGATTGTTCAAAATTCCTGAGTTCTCAAAATGGGGGATGTCCAAAAGTTTAAAATGATCCTAATGTATCGTCTCCGTGCAACGATTGAGAATATTTTCTTGTCTGTATNNGTATTTTTTTGCATTGTATTTCTTTCCTGCAAGAAGGAACAGGCTAATCCATTTCAAAATAAAGGGGTAATTACCGGCATCAATATGAGGTTATGCCCATGTATTGCAGGATGCCCGTGTGTTTGCGGAGGTTTAGATTTCCATTTTACAGATACTACTTATACTGCAAACATACCTTTGGATAATACTGAAATATTTAAGTTGAGCCCAGATAGAAAGTTTCCTGTTTATGTTGAAATAAATTGGGTAAATACTACAAGATGTGGTACTACTGCTATAAAGATTACTGATTTCAAAATACTTTAGAAATTCTGAAACTATCTATTATACAGATAATAGTTTACCACGTGGTAATATAGAATTCTGAAACTGTCCAGGCTCATCAGGAACTTATTGGAGAACTTAATTATATAAATGATTTACTTTCAAATTGGATAATTATTGTGACCACGGAAGGGCTCGAACCTTCGGCNNCCTTCGGCCCGCTGATTAAGAGAATTTCAAAAGGCTTAATTCACCTTTTCCTCGTTTAACAGATTTTAATCTAAAATATTTAATATCAATTTGTTGCATGGTAATTGCTAATTTAGCTTAATGGCTTCTACTAGCCATTTAACTGCGATTTGTTTGCAAATTGTTTGCAAATTTTTGAGGGGAAAGTAAAAATGAAAATGAAAATCTATCAGTTATAACTGCATCAATAAATATCATTCTCGACACCCGGAGGATCAAAAGAACCAATAAGTATCCAATCAAATTAAGAGTAACATTTAATCGAGTTACAAGTTATNNTTTTTGATTTGACAAAAGAGCAGTTTGAAAAACTAACGGCACCAAGAATCTCAACTGAATTGCAAGTAATGAGAGATAAATTGAAGGATATAGAAAGAACTGCTGAAAATGTTATCAGTGAATTGGACTATTTCAATTTTTCAGAATTTGAGAAAGAGTTCATTCTTAATAATAATCAGTTCCGGCAGCGAAAAATAAGATCCGACGCATCATGCAAAACAGAATGTACATTTGATTATTCGCCATTTTTGAAAAATTTTTGTATCCTTGATGAAGATGATGCAGAGCCTGGTNNTGCTTATATAACCTATATCAAAAAGCTACTGAGAGAAGGCCGCATAGGTACAGCTATAAATTATAATAATAGTTACCTTTCCCTAAAGAAATTAAGGGGTGATGTACACTTTAGAGAAATTACCCCAACCTACCTTGCTGAATATGAAAGCTGGCTGAGAGGGCAAAACGTTTCTAAAACAACCATACGGTTTTATCTGCGTCCACTTCGAACACTTTTTAATGAAGCTGNNTATTGAAGAGGGCATCATCAAAAGAGAAAAATGCTATCCCTTTGGGAGACGTAAATACCAGATACCTACCTCCAGAAATATAAAGAAGTCTCTGGATCTAGATGATATTAAAAAGATATACTATTATAAGTTTGATCCCGAAATGGAAAGGGAAGAGAGAGCTCGTGATTATTGGCTCTTTAGTTATTTTGGTAATGTGATGAACTCTAAGGACATAGCCTTTCTAAAATATAGCAATATCAATGGCGAATACCTGATATTTGAACGCGCCAAAACTGAAAGGGCAATGCGAAGTGACCCAAAGCCAATTACAGTTTACCTTTCCGGGGATATGAAAGAAATTATTGATAGGTGGGGTAACCAAGATAAATCTTCAAATAATTTCATTTTTCCAATTCTTGAAGACTGCCTTTCTCCTTTAGGGCAATTCGAACGAGTCCAATTCCTGGTGAGAATCATCAATGATGGTATGAAAATCATTATGGAGAAATTAGGTATTGATAAAAAAGTTACCACATATGTGGCAAGGCATACATTCTCAACCGTAATGAAACGATCCGGTGCAAGCACAGAATATATTCAGGAGGCTTTGGGCCATGCAGATATAAAAACTACTGAAAATTATTTGGACAGTTTTGGAAAAGAAATAAAGAAAGAATTTGCTAATCGACTTACCTCGTTCAAGTATTGAAATCTATTAAAAACTATATGGGAAAGAATGGACATGTAAAAATTGTTGCATAAGAAATGAAGCATATTTTATCNNTATCATTATCAAAAGGATTTATTGGACTGGAAATTATTGCATCCCTAATTGCAACCCCTGTGGCATAGTGGCTGATGAACAACTGGCATAGGGATTATGCCTACAAAATACAGATCAGATGGTGTGTGTTTGCTTTAGCAGGCTTAACAGCAATAATGATCGCACTAATAACCGTAAGCTTCCAGGCGATAAAAGCAGCGATAGCAAATCCTGTGAAGAGTTTAAGAACGGAATGAAGTTCAATCTCCTTTCCAACAAGCGAGCTTTTATAAGTCAAAAATAATTTCCGTACACCAGCGGTCACAATACTGTTCAGAAACGTACACTTTTCCCGGCAAATATGTTCACAAACCTCTGAAATTGAGGGTATTCCGGTTTGGCACAACCATTGAGACTGATTATATGCTTCAACTGTAACCTGGGTTTTCTTTTATTCTCTTATAGTATAAACAAATGGGAGTAACCAACCGTACAAATATGATCCTATCTTATAGCTGTAAGCTGATACCTCATACCTAAATACTTCCATCATGCTAAAAAATTATTTCAAAACCGCCATCAGAAACTTAACAAAGAATAAGTTTTACACTTCCATAAATATTATCGGGCTGGCAGTGGGTATCGCCACCTGCTTGCTCATCCTTTTATATGTAGTGGATGAATTGGGCTACGACAGGTATAATGTAAATGCAGACAGGATCTATCGTGTAAATAACGAGGTAAAATTCGGGGATAATCATTTTGACCTTGCCGTAGCGCCGGCTATGATGGGGCCAACCATAGTTAAAGAATTACCGGAGGTGAAACAATACACTCGTCTTAGGTTGGATGGCAGTTTTCTGGTTAAAAAGGGAAATACAAATTTGAGGGAGAACCGTGTGGCTTATGGTGATTCAACCTTATTTGAAGTATTCACCTTGCCTATGATTGAAGGGGATCCCAAAACAGCCCTGGTGGAACCCCATTCGGTGGTAATTACTGAAAGTATGGCTGAGAAATATTTCAACAGCACGGACGTAATAGGTAAAAATCTGATCATTAATGACACTGGGAATTATAAGATTACAGGGGTCATAAAAGATATCCCGGCGCAGTCGCATTTCAATTTTGATTTTTTTGTAGCTATGTCAGAAAANNCCGAATTGAATGATATGATGGATCGTTATGTTGGGCCAGAAATCCAGGGAGTAGCCAACCTAACGCTTGATCAGTTTAAAAAAGGAGGTGGCTTTATTCGTGCCAGCCTGACACCTTTGACGGACATTCATTTACATTCAAACAAAACAGGCGAATTGGATGCCAATGGCAATATACAGTTTGTCTATATTTTTT
>PKYU01000482.1 GCA_003132765.1 Chitinophagaceae bacterium
GGATTTCTTAGGATAATTAAAATTATTTTTTCCAATTTCAATCAATAACATTCTTAAAGCAATTAGACCGAAAATGAGAAGGGCTATTCTGAATTTGTTTGAAGGCAGTATTATTGCTTATTTCCACTATTATCTTTCAGGAATTGATCATACTTTTCCATAAATTCCTGGTATTGGTATCTTCCATGTATTGGCTTTTCCTTTCCGGATGAGNNAGCAGGAAGCACTCCGACCCGGTTGAGGCCGAAATAAAGAGAGAATAACAGCATAAGAGTCGCCAGTATAATTGAATGACCTTTAAAATTTACAACCATTTTAAACGACGAAAGATTGCTGCCTTCTACCAATACCTGTTTCCTTATTAATCCGACTGCTACAAAACAAAGCAAGAGCAGCAGGGCTATACCGCCGGTAACCTGCGCAGTAGCTGGGGAAAACAAAACCAATGTCAGGGAAGCCAGAAAAAAAATAATACTCAGGTGAAATGTAAGTACCATTATTCCCAGATACTTGCTTCTTTTTTGGAAGTAGCGGAAGCGGGTAATCATTTTCATGATGTAGAACATGATCAGTGCTATAGTAGCTATCCCAAAGAGCCATTCGATATAAGAAAAATAAATATAAAAAATCCTGAAGCCCAAAACAACGGAAATTATAAGCAGGCAAGCGGGTTCAATAAAAGAGGTGATATTTACGTCTTTTTTACTTCGTAATAATGATACAAGCTCAATAAGAAAAACCAATCCAAAAATAAAAGCTACCGCTCCGATGATATTCAAACCATAACTGTTTTGGGCCATTGAGGCAAATGTTCCCATGACCAGGAGGATAAATAGCAGGTAATATAAGGGGTTATACTTCTTCATTAGTTAGGCATAAAAAATATATAATTGTAATCATGTGTCAGGAAGTCATCCATTGTTTTCCATTTTTGTTGTTCTTCTGCAGACTCTTTCTTTCGACAAGCCTGCCATAGTATGTAAGAACGGGCTGTGAGATCTTCCGNNAGTTAAGGTAGCAGGTAAGCCCGTTTTGGCCCTGTAAAAATTACCTTCCTCAGCTACACCATACACCCTGCTAACTATTCCTGCAAACTTATTTTGTTCAATTATATCTGAGAGAAAGTTATTGGACATAGTGTTCAATTTTTTTCCGCCAATACGCGACAATAGCAGGATCAAATTAAACCGGTAATCAATAGACTGGTTGATGCCAAAATTAAATTTCGAAAAATCTACATCTTTTGATTTTGAGAAAACTGAGTCAAGATAAACAAAGGTAGCCGGGTTCTTCTGTTTCATATACACTTTTTCAGCCATGAAAATATAGGCAAAAGCCTTTTGATAATTCTGCTCAAATTTTTCTGCCAGCTCTACCGCTTCTTGCTGTTTGCCTGCCATGGCAAGGTTTACACAAAGATCCTTTAGTTGATTAAGGAAGAAGGTTTTCTCCAGGTATTCATACTTATCGCGTGAAGCAGCAAAATTTTCTTTATCAAACTCATGATAATATTTCATTCCTGAGTCTGGTTCATTCCGGTCAAAAGCCCGGTTAGCCAACACAATATAGATAAGATTCAGGTCGAGGCTACTGCCCTGTGGGAGCGTGGTCGCCAGAGATACTATTCTCTTAAGCGTCTCATCTTTTGTGGGATAGGTATTATCGAAGCTGTTATCCTCCTGGAATGGGTTAACTTCATAGGCTTTCGCTATCCATAAATTGACGTACGATATTTCTTCCGGAGTGGTGTAAAAGTCCTGGAAAAGGTTATGTTGATCTATGAAGTTGAAGAAAAGATCTGAATGATACGTATAACTGAACCATCCTTCCATATAATCCGGATAAATGAATAAGTTTCTGCGTTTATAGTTCCCTTTTCTTATTCCGTCAAGATAGTAAGGAAGGATAATAGGAATTTTTTCTTCCAGGAATTTCCCGTCTATCTGCCTGAAATGTTGCACTGCCTGAAGCAGTATTTTATTGAGGGAAGCAGTATCCGTTATTAATCCGCGGTCAAATTCATATTTATCAGTGTATATCGCCCTTCGCTTTTCATTTATCGCTAACAGGTAATTTCTCTGTGAAGGATCTTTAATATTTGCAACAAGTTTTTCATAATCGCCTGACAATTCATTAAAAACTTCCCGACTTGTCATGCAGAGATTAGGGAAAAAATAACCTTTAAATGACCTCAGGATATCTTTGGTGATATTTACCCTGTAAAACTGGCTCATATATCCGGAACGGATAACCGAATTACGTAACACTGTAAGTTGATCATCATCCTTGAAATTAGTTGCCAGCCAATTCAACATGACATTAGCTTTATCTTTGTGCCCAAACTGGTAAAAAATGGCAAGTATATTATTGTAATTATTAAACAGGCTACCAGAAAAATAATCATTCTCCCCTGATTCTTTAATCATTTCCAAACATTGAACAACCTTTTCTGCATTGCCTGCCGCAGCATATAATGAAGCCAGTGTGTGGTATCCACCATTAAAATTATTGGGAACACGGCCGTTTATCTCATAACTGCCTATAGGATAATACAAATCAAATATTGTTTTACCTCCCTGGTTTTCAAATGGAGAAACTATTTCAAGCAACTGTTTTACTTTGTATGCGCCAGCATGTCCAAAAGTCAGCCATTGCTGTATGCCATAGTTAAGTTCCAGGGGAATAGTAGCCTGGAATAAAGACTTATTTTTGAAAAAAAACATAGCTATTCGGTAGCCTTCATCCACAAAATCCTGACGCCGGCTCTCTCCGCTATCCGTAGGATTAAAATACTGATCATAATCCAGCAGCGTGGTAAATTCATTAAGTTCTGTCAACAAATAAGGGTAATCGGTTTCTTTTATCATTAACCCTTTAAGAGTTATTTCAACCGTAGAGATCAGTTGTGTTTTATAATCACTCTTGTCATGCTTATTAATCAATAATAACTGTTTGTATGTTTCAACCGCAAGGTTTAATCTTCCTTTTGGTTCTATTCCCGAAAGGTAGGAAAGCATAAATCCCGGTTCATATCGTTCCTCAATCAATAGGGGGGTAGACTTTACATCGAAACCGACCTCCTTACTTTTCATAAGATGTATCATTTCCTTCCTTACTTGTGAAATTACACTGCTGTTTTGCTTAAGTTCCGCATTATACCAGTAATATCCGCTTAGCAAAAGCATTATGGCGATTACCAATAAGACAGCAATCCTTTGAGGTCCATATTTCATAAAAGCCCTGGTAACAGCAACTTTTTTGGAGCTTCGCCTGATAAATTTCCTGGTATCTTCCAGGATAGTTTCTGCTTCAGTGTTAGCCTTCTTTTCATCTTCCTGGTGCNNCTGGAATTGTGCATACCGCCTTATCCATCCCGCATTGGGTTTACATTTGTCATACCAGTTTTCAAAATAGGAAAGCGGGCCTATTGGCAATAGGAAGCCATTGCTCTTTCCGCTGTTTTTCCAGCGGTCCAGTTGCTTTTTAAAATCTAGGTAGGTCGAATAAAAATCAAACTCCTGGTTTGCCCAGGTATTCAGTTTGTTCCAGTTTCGTATCAGGCTTTCATGGGTAATATCCAG
>PKYU01000313.1 GCA_003132765.1 Chitinophagaceae bacterium
ATTGATACTCCTCAGAATTTAATCGATTTGCATAGAAATGATCCAAATGTGCTGAGTATTTCGAGGAAAGGTAAAATAACGCTTGAAGATGTTTTTATAGGTTTGACAGGCCGAACAGTAAGAACCTAATGTTTGGTCAATTGAAACTCGACGCATATCCCACAAAGGGCACCGAGAGNNTTCTTCGTGGCTTAGTGGGATTTTTTTTTGAGACTTATCAAACTTGAATCGACATTAATTTATTTTATATGGAAACAATAATACCCAAAACAGGAGCTTCATTTACAACCCTTATTCGGTCAGATTTAATAACACAATGGCGCAATCGCCGTTCGGTGATAATGTCCCTTTTAGTTCCAGTGATCATACTGATTTCATGGAAAGGCGTGATCGAAAAACTGGGAGGTGCATTTGCTCTTTCTATTTCTTTGACAATCGGTCTTACCTCAATTGGTATTATGGGTTATGCCATTTCAATATCCCGCGACCGGGACAAAGGGGTATTTCAGCGGTTGAGAGTAACTCCCATTCCAACATTTTATATTATGCTGAGTCGTCTGATGGTTCAATTGGTCATGATTCTTTTGCTTACTTTATTTGTTTTCATCATCGGATATAAATACGATGGAATCATACTATCGCCCGGAGGCTATACTATCACATTTATAACTGCTATAATTGGAGGAGCCTTATACCTCGGCATGGGACAAATGATCGTGGGATTGGTGAAAAATGCAGAAACGGTAAACTCTACTTCCAGGTTGGTTTATATTGCTTTCATTATGCTTGGCATGTTTGGAGAATTGGGAATATTCGGCAATGAACTAAAAATAGCCATCCGTTGGTCTCCCTTTGGAACTGTAAAAACAATTCTTGCCTGNNAACCATCCTCCTGGAATAGCTTAACAACTATGGCGTTATTGGCAACTTTTGCTTACGCTGCTCTGTTCTCGTTTTTAGGTATTAGGTTGTTTAAGTGGAATTCTTCGGGAGCTTAGGAAAGGAAAAATCCACCTTTGCGTTACCAAATGGCTTTCTGATATCATGATATACATTTAAAATGAACCGAAAAGTAAAATCCACAACCTGCTAAATTTTCTTTTTCAAAATGATATTTTAAAATTGAATAATAACGTACTTTTAAACGCTAAACTGCGATTGCCACTTCAAATTAAATCCTGGTATAAATGTCTACAGTTATTGAAACGCCCGGTTTGCAGCAAAGAAATGTTGCACTGGATGTACTTCGGGGTATGACGATTTGTTTTATGATCATTGTAAATACTCCCGGAAATTCCGCTACATCGTTTTCGCCGTTAAATCATGCAAAATGGTTTGGCTTCACGCCCACAGACCTGGTGTTTCCAACCTTTCTGTTTGTTGTTGGAAATGCCATGAGCTTTGTGATGAAGAGGTGGTCGGGTATGCCTCAGCGAAAGGTGGTTTTCAAAATATTCAAACGAACAGTAATTATTTTTTTACTGGGATACCTGATGTATTGGTTTCCCTTTTTCAAGTTGGATAAAAGCCATAATATCATTCCATTTCCGATAGGTGAGACTAGAATAATGGGTGTATTGCAGCGTATAGCATTATGCTATGGGATTGCCGCACTGATGATCTATTATCTCAAAATAAGGACTTCGGTAATCATTACTATTGGTATCCTTTTCTNNTGTATCATGGAGAGGGTCTGGCCTTTGACCCGGAAGGATGGCTAAGTACGCTTCCTGCAATAGGAAATGTAGTGGGCGGTTACGTGGTAGGCAAATGGGTGCAAGAGAAAGGAAATTCTTATGAAGGACTTACAAAATTATTAATTGCAGGTTTTGGTTTATTGGTTTGCGGCTATTTCTGGGACCTGGTATTTCCTATCAGCAAAAAATTATGGACCAGGGTTTTGTGGTTTACACCATCGGTCTCGATTGTATTATCCTTTCGGTTCTCATATATATTATTCAATTTCAGAAAAAGACAAGGTGGACTGAATTCTTCCAGGCATTTGGCTCCCCTTTTTTCGCCTTGTAATTGAANNAAAATTGATGGTAACTGTTCTCTTCATGATTCCAATAGGAACTAATTCAAATTTATTCAGGTGGATTTATCAAAATATATTTGTACATGCCGGCGCTTACTTAGGATCCTTATTATTTGCAATTGCTTATATGTTATTTTGCTGGTGCATTGGATATTGGCTTGATAAAAGAAAAATTTATATCCGGGTTTAGTATCTTATTTGGAAGGATTTTATGGGCATGAAGAATAGGCTCAAAAAATGATTTATCCCAAATATCTATCTTGACGTGAACCGTTCCATTAGCCTCATAACTTCAGCGCCATCTTCAGCGCTGCATGGGTTTGTACCTTCACCAAGAAAATATTTAACAACTTTTTCAATCATGGGCTGTTGAACATGCTCTGGTCTCGTAAAAGTAATAATTTCAGGTGCTCCGTTTTTTGTAATTAATATTTCCTGCGGACCAAAAACACAGAAACTTATTTTCCCCTCTGTCCCGATAATTTCACAATGATCCCTTTCACTTTCCGGTCCAACATTGAAACTCCAAATGCCTGAAAAAAGCACACCATTTCTAAAAAGTATATTTCCCGACACGACATCATCAGCATTATACTCTTTTGCCTGGTTGAAAGAAATGCCATTCACCTCCTGAATGGCTCCAAAAAAATAATACACAAGGTCAAGTTGATGAGGCGCCAGGTCATGGAATAATCCCCCACCGGCAATAGCCTTATCCACTCTCCAATGGTTTCCCTGTATTTGTAATTCAGCTGCCGAAAGAGATTTTTTATAATAACTTAACTGAACAACCCTTATTTCGCCTATTGCTTTTTCATCCAGCAATTCTTTTATTCTATTAAAGAAAGGTTGCGCACGCCTGTAATGGGCTACCGATAATTTTATTTTATTTTCTTTCGCTTCATTGAGCATTCTTAAAGCAGAGGCATAATTTAATGTCATTGGTTTTTCAATATATACGGGTTTACCTGCTTTAATTGAAGCGCGGGCATATTCTTCATGAGAGGAAGGTGGCGTTGCAATATAAATAGCATTGACCCCNNCCCTGGATCGTTAATGAGTTTCAATCCGTCATCGTACCAAACAGGGACATTATGCCTAAGTGCATAATCCTTTGCTTTTGATGCATCTCTTCGCATGACGGCAACAAGAGCCGAGTTTTTTACCTTATTGAAGACCGGACCACTTTTTACCTCAGTTACATCTCCACAACCAATAATTCCCCAGTTAATTTTATTCATATCAAAATTTATTTATGAAGTTATTTATTTTTTTGGCCGGGTAAATAGAAGTCTGATGATTTTAAATGTAAACTCTTCTTAGATCGTAAAGATTTAAAAACTTTCCACCGTTATCTTAAATTTCATTTCCTTTACAAGACCTTTTAATCGCCAGGCAATTTACTAATGTCAATTCAGCAAACAAACCAACATCATCCCTTTTATTTAAAATTGGC
>PKYU01000232.1 GCA_003132765.1 Chitinophagaceae bacterium
GAAGGAGCGGAAAACCTGATACCGCACTGGGTATACGGGTAGATAAGATACAGATAAATGGCGCCAAAGCGGACTGGGACAACAATAAGGCTATAACCACCAACCAAATGGTTGATTTAAATAAGCCGCTGATGCCTCACGACTCTTTGAAACTCAATATCACCTGGCACTATCAATTATTTAAAGGGTTTGGGCGTGAAGGTGCAATTGATTCAACTACTTTTTTTATCGCATATTTCTACCCGAGAGTATCTGTCTATGATGATTATAAAGGATGGGATACACAACCGCATACCGGGGCGCTGGAGTTTTATAATGATTTTAATGATTATACGCTGAGTATAACTGTCCCCAAAAATTTTATTGTATGGGCTACCGGCACTTTGCAAAATCCAAACCGGGTTCTGCAGCCGGAATTTGCCGGGAAATTGCAGGAATCCATGACAAGCGATTCTACCATACATATTGCCACTGCGCAGGACCTTGCCAACAAAAATATCACAACGCAAAATGAAACAAACACGTGGATATGGACGGCCACTAATATCACAGATGTAGCGTTGGCCGTAAGTGACCATTATGACTGGGATGCAGCAAGCTTTATGGTTGATGATAAAACACATCGCCGCACAAGCGTACAGGCTGCCTTCGCTGATGCGTCAGAGGATTTTCACCACTATGTGCAATTCGCACGGAATTCATTGGACTGGTTCTCGCATAATTTGCCCGGTGTTCCGTACCCGTTTCCAAAAACTACCTCGGTACAGGGCTTTGCCGATATGGAATACCCGATGATGGTGAATGATAGTCATACCAAAGACCTCCAGTTTGCACAATTAGTGCAGGATCATGAAATTGCGCATACGTATTTCCCTTTTTATATGGGCACCAATGAAAGCCGCTATGCATTTATGGATGAAGGATGGGCAACGACACTTGAACTGCTGATAGGCACAGCAGAATTTGGAAAGAAAGCAGCGGATGATTTTTACAAAAAGTTCAGAGTGAACGGTTGGATAAAAGGGCCGCACGAAAAGGAAAATCCTATCATAACACCTTCACCGGAAGTAACTTTTGGTGCGGGTAATAATGCTTATGGCAAACCTTCTTTAAGTTACCTGGCATTGATGGATATGCTGGGCGATGAATTATTCAGGAAGGCCCTTCATACCTATATGAACAATTGGAATGGTAAGCATCCAATACCCTGGGATTATTTTTACTCCATGAAGCAAGGTTCGGGTAAAAACCTCGATTGGTTTTTCTATAACTGGTTTTTCACTAACTATTATAANNCGGGTACAATTTATCCATAAAAAATATTGGAGGCTTTGCTGTTCCGTTTGATGTGAATGTAACTTTCGCTGACGGTACAACGAAAACTTTTCACCAGACGTCCATAGTATGGAAGCATGATCAGAAAAATATTTCTATAAAAATCAAAACCTCCGGGGAAGTAAAATCTATCACACTGGATGACGGCATATTTATGGATGCGGATATGAAGAATAATATGTGGACTGCGAATTAATAGCTTATTTCCTGCCCACATCGCAGGTGAAAGCGGCAGGACAAAACAAAATTAGTNNGTTCTGCATGTATACTTTACCGCCAGTTACTCAAAATAATTTAACACTCGTAGCCTTACCATCATACGTAATAACCTTATCTGCCTGCCTTGTTTCTGCTACACCAACACCTTTGGTTTCATTTACCACAACTACATTAAAAATTCTTTTTTGCAACATGCCAGGGAATGAACCTTTGCGGGCTGTAATGCTTAATATTCCTGCAGCATCATTCCATTTGAAAGTAAAAGTTGCATATTCCCCTTTTTCGTAATTGTAGGTATCATTTGCATCTTCATATAAAGTGAAGCTTCCGTCAGCGCCGGGATAAATTCTTAACTCGATGATATCTTCGAGTTTTTGCGTAGCCCATTCCATTACTTTTCCCATCGGCAGGACGGAACCGGCTTTTACATACAAAGGCATTATATCTATAGGCGCAGCAGCGTCTAATGTCTGACCTCCCGAAAGTTTTTTCCCCGTCCAGAAATCAAACCAGTCGGCGCCTTTTGGCAAATACACTTTTCTGGTTTTCGTTGAAGGACCGGAAGGGTCATTTGAATATAATTGTTCCGTAACGGGGTTCGCCAAAAAAGCGGGGCCAAACATGTATTCGTCCGGAATGGTATATACCGCAGTATCTTTTCTGAAATCAAAAGCCAGCGACCGCATGATCGTATAATTGTCCATCGTTACTTTAGCGCCTAAGGAATAATCATACGGCAGTAAACGATAACGTAGGTCATCGAACTTCAATAAGATGCCCCTTGTTTTTTCATCCCAGTTTTTTGAAAACAAAGCCCGTTCACCTCTGCCGTGAATGCGCATTATTGGGCAGAATGTACCGAACTGAAACCATCTTGTAAACAACTCTCTGAAATCAGGTCTTGTCCAATCGGGTATGCCGGTTGAATTTGTCCTGGTAATATAACCGCCGATATCAGACGTCCAGTATGGAATGCCTGATGAACATGCATTGATGCTCTGCGTTACCTGGTCTTTAAAATCATGAAAGGTGCTCGATATATCCGATGACCATAAAGTAGCCGCATTGCGCTGCTGGCCTGCATATGTTTGTCGCGTTAAAAGATAAATGCGTTTGCCCGGGATGTCTCTGCGCCATTTGTTGTATAAACCTACGGTATGCATTAAAGAATAGGTGTTGAAATAGTCAATGCCCTTACCTGTATAAAAATTGGCTTTCTTTCTGTTGTTCGGGTCTTCTGTATCCGGCTCACATTGGTCAACCCACCAGGCATCCCATCCGTAGCGTTTTATCAAACTGTCTCTTGCCTGGTCCCAGTACATTTCTCGGGCTTTAGGGCTGTGAGCATCATAGTAGGTATCACGTGTGTGCACCAAAAAATTGTCCCACGTTACAGAAGTTAAATTGCCGGCGGCCTTTAACGCATTAAAATTATTGGTGCCGCTTCCAAAGCATGGCCAGATAGAGATCATCGCATGAAAATGTTCATTGTGCAACTGATCAAGCATTGCCTTCGGATTCGGATACGCAGTTGGATTCATTACATGCGAACCAATCGGTAAAGGATACCAGTAATACCAATCCTGCACTATTACATCAACCGGGATATGTGCATTGCGGTAAGCCGCAGCAGGCGCCAGCAGCTCCTCCTGCGTTTTATACCTGTCCTGAGATTGAAACAAACCAAATGCCCATTTTGCATACATTGGCGCTCTGCCAGTTATGTTTCTGTATGAGTTGATAATATTATCGAATGAGGGGCCGTAGAAAAAATAATAATCAACCATTTTACCACTTTCTGAAGTGTAAGTGAATTGCGTGTTATTATTTTCAGTACCATAAAATTTTGATTCTGCGTAGTTGTCCCACAACAAACCATACCCTTTTGTTGAAAGCATAACAGGTACAGCGCCGGTGAGATATTTTATCGCCATGTCCTGGTTTCTTCCTTTATAATTGATGGATAAAGAATCCAACGGATGGCAGCCTAAACCAAACAAGCCTTCATCGGCGGGAGATTGAAATGAAGTAGCGCAGCTATATGTTTGAATACCGGCGACTGTGGTATCCCGCATTACTTTATTATTCTCATTTGCTTCTGCAAGAATGACGTTGTTTTGCAGATCAGTATAAGTTATTGCTTCGGAATTTTTATTGATGCGAATCTTTAATTTGGCAGTTGAAATAACTATTTGATTATCTTTTTCCGTTACGCTCAAATTTTTCAGAAAAGAATTTACAGGTATAACAACCAAAGATTTTTTGGCTTCAATATGTTGGAGGCTGGTATATTTCACTTCCACAATGTCATCTTTCAATATATAAATATTCATGGCTCCCTGCTTCAAAAGGCAGTTAATACCAAAGCCTGTTTTTTTATAAGATATTATTTGTGCAGGAAGATTTCCATAAATAAAAAGCAACGCGGTAAGACAGGCAGTCCTGAAAATGGTATGGCTCATATAGCAATATTTATATTTGAAAAGATACAATTATAAAGATAAAAAATGAATACTTCGGAAGATTTTGTAGGAGTATTTTAATTCCGATTGTCAATACTGAAACCTTGACAGGAAACATACCGGAAACTGATAAGGGTCATCGGAGAAAATTAAAAGGTAGGATAATTTTTTCTCCAAATTGAATTTATGAAATCAATATTCTTGCGAACGGCAGTGACTGTAATATTTCTTTTTATCGCTCCGATTGTGTTTGGGCAGGTGGCAGGTGGCGGCAGTGCGGTTTGTAGTGAAAGTGATGCAACAGACACCTGCTGTAAAGGAAGTTTATATTGCGGGATCCTTTAATAGCTGGCATGCCGGGGATTCGTTGTACAGGTTGCATCGCACAGGTGAAGGTTTTTATACCATCACACTGCCCTTATTTGATAAGATGCATTATGAATATAAGTATACCCTTGACGACTGGAATACGATTGAAACGGCGGCCAATGATTCAGCAATT
>PKYU01000515.1:0-2172 GCA_003132765.1 Chitinophagaceae bacterium
TTTTAATGATGGTTTAATATTATTGACACTTTCTGTAGCAAAGGTTAGGGCATTAATTCCACTTTTTCAAAAGAGCCCTCCCTTCATTTTTGAACTTTTCATCATCCTGAGTTTTATCAGGCAGGTTCAGCATAGTGAACAGACTTTGCTTAGCTTCATTTTCATCTTTTTGCCTATAGGCTCTGGCAAGTGAAAGATAGTTTAAAACAAAACCCGGATTTAAGCATTTCGCCCTTTCAAAACAACGAATAGCGTCATCAATACTGGCAGGCGGAAGAGCTCCAAAAATTATCTTTACCGCNNAAAATTCAGCGAATTTATTTCAAAAAACCATTGGCCTAATACATACCATGCCTTATAATTATTATGATCGTAATGAATAGAAAGATCCGCATATTTCTTAATATCTTTTACAGCGTCAATTTTATCCTTACCACCCTCATGAAGCGCGTCATTCCCTCTTGTTAATGACATTACAAAATTTGCTTCAGAATTTGTTGAGTCCAACCTGATGGCCTCATTTGCATAAGATTTGGCGGAAGCAAAAAGATAATTTTGTTTTGATTCTTCATGAACAAGCCTGTTGGCAATTCTGGTGCTCAATTCGCAGCATTTGCAAAGCAAAAAAATATTAGATGGTTGAATTAAGAGTGCTTCTTTAAATTTGATTAACGCTTGTTCGTCATTCATCGAAACTTCCAACTTCTCTCCTTCTTTAGTAATAATATTTATATCCTGGGCTTGTNNTCATTATAAAGTTTTTATTTGGTAGTTGATATTAAAATTCTCTGCGCCAGCTTACACACGCTTCGCCCTGCATGCCTTCAACCGGAGGATTCATTTTTCTTATAGAAATATTAATGGCTCTGATTTCAGGATATTCCCTGTGAAATTCGTTCCCAATATCCATTACTATAGTTTCAAGCAAAGGAGTTGGTACACTCATTCTTTCTCTGATTATGTTATACATATCTTCATAATTAACGGTTTTATTTATGGAATGTATAACTTCAGGTTCTTCATGAATTTCAGCGGCTGCATCAATGATGTAAAGATTTCCTAATATTTTTTCTTCTTCATGAATTCCGTGGAAAGCCTTAAACTGAAGATTAGCCAGTCGTATAGTAATNNATTTGCTACAGCAGCATTCTCATGCTCCAACAAACCCAAATATCTCTCTGCATCAAGCGCAGCCATACATCCGCTTCCTGCTGCTGTCACTGCCTGCCTGTAAATTTTATCCTGGAGATCACCGGCTACAAACACCCCTGCAATCACGGTTTTGGCAGATCCTCCTGGTATCGTTTTTACGTAGCCATTATCATCCATATCCAGCCATCCTTTCAAAATATCTGAGTTGGGCTTATGCCCAATAGCCACAAAATAGGCGCTTACATTTATCACTTNNATTATTTTTTATTCTAACAGCTTCTACCGTCTTAGCACCAAGTATTTCATCTACTTCTGTATTCCAATATATTTCAATATTTGGAGACTTTAATACTCTATCCTGCATAATTTTACTGGCTCTTAACTCATTGCGCCTTATAAACATGTGAACCTTGCTGCAAATTTTACTTAGATAAAGGGCTTCCTCTGCAGCAGTATCTCCACCCCCTATTATGCACACCTCCTTTCCTTTGAAGAAAAATCCATCACATACTGCACAAGCACTTACTCCATAACCATANNCGCACCCATGCAAAGGATAACAGAGTCTGCTTCAACCCATTTCTCTTCATCAACCTGTACTTTTAATGGATGCCCGGAGAAATCAACTTCGGTTGCAAGCCCATAACGAATATCTGTTCCCATTCTTTTTGCCTGTTTTTCAAACTCAACCATCATTTCAGGCCCCAGTATTCCATCAGGAAAGCCGGGATAATTTTCAACTTCAGTAGTAATAGTAAGTTGCCCGCCAGGCTGAATACCCTGGTACAATACCGGTTTTAAGTTTGCTCTTGCAGCATATATGGCTGCTGTATAGCCTGCAGGGCCNNTCAGGCATTGAACATGTTCATATTTTACATCCATAACTTATAAAAATAATTTTCAAATGTACTCCTTTTGTGCGTTTTAACAGGTAACATTCGCCCTTCTATATCTTAAAAATTAGTTTGCATTCTAAATCCTTTTAACCAACCGTGATCCATTATAACTTAACTATCATAT
>PKYU01000515.1:2182-5337 GCA_003132765.1 Chitinophagaceae bacterium
TGCTTTGAGAGCAGTACTATAGCGTGCCTTCTGAAGGCGCTTGATAGCTCTTTCTTTAATCTGCCTGATGCGTTCCTTGGTTAAGTCATATTTCTGGCCTATCTGTTCAATGGTTACCCCATTTTCACCATCCAAGCCAAAATATGCGTTAACGATTTCGGCTTCTCTGGGACTTAGAGACTTCAATACACGTCTTATTTCGTTCTTCAACGAGTCGTGCATAACGTCTTCATCAGTCTCACCGCCACCTTTCAACAGATCTCCCATGGCAACGTCTTCCGCTTCATGTACGGGTGCATCCAAAGAAGTATGTCGGGTATTGCTTTGAAAGATATTGTTTATTTCAGTTACGCTCATTTCAAGAATTTCAGAAAGTTCTTCTGTAGAAGGCTCTCTTTCATGTTCCTGTTCGAAAGCCATATAGGCTTTGTTAGCTTTGTTATAGGTGCCAATTTTGTTTTGAGGCAGGCGGACTAATCTGCCCTGCTCTGCCAACGCCTGTAAAATGGATTGGCGAATCCACCAAACTGCGTATGAAATAAATTTGAAACCTTTGGTTTCATCAAAGCGTTGTGCCGCTTTTATTAATCCGAGATTTCCCTCGTTAATAAGATCGCTCAATGACAATCCCTGGTGCTGGTACTGCTTTGCAACAGAAACTACGAAACGTAGATTGGCAGTAGTGAGTCGCTCTAAAGCTCTCTGGTCGCCCATTTTAATTTTCTGTGCTAAAATAGTTTCCTCCTCAGGAGTAATCATGCCGATTTTTGAAATTTCCTGCAGATACTTTTCAACCGCCTGTGAGTCGCGATTGGTGATCTGGGTAGCAATTTTAAGTTGCCTCATGTGTTTGTATAGTTATTATTTATAATTAAAGACGCTAAATAGACATAAAAAGTTGGGGAAATGCTGCAAAAGATGTGTTAATGGCCAAATCTTTCTGAAACATATGCAAATTTACAACGCATATTTTGTTTTTCATAGTAAATGACCAAATAAAATGTGTTTGTTGTCAAGGTGCTGTGGATAATATTACCAATTCATTAAAGATTTAGGTTACCTGAAAATAACTTTGAAGCCTTATATAATAAATTCTTCAATAATTTAGTGGCATGATAGACTACCGATCAGATACATTTACAAAACCATCGCCACCCATGCTGGAAGCCATGTTCAACGCAGTTGTAGGAGATGATGTTTTCAGTGAAGACCCTACTGTAAATGAGCTTGAAGCGCTTGCTGCACAAATGTTTGGAATGAAAAGTGCACTTTTTTGCCCCAGCGGAACAATGACCAATCAAATTGCAATAAAATGCCATACCCAGCCGGGAGGTNNAATTTGTGATAAATTGAGCCATGTATATATATATGAAGGAGGCGGAATAGCCTTTAATTCCGGATGCCAGGTTAAAACTATTGAAGGGGATCGCGGAAGAATAACTGCAGGCCAGGTGGCAGACCACATAAATGCACCTGATATTCATAAACCGGTAACGAGGCTAGTGAGTGTAGAAAATACAGCTAACCGGGGCGGTGGCAGCTGTTTNNCTTTACATTTTCATCTCGATGGCGCCCGCCTGTTTAATGCAATTATTGAGAACAAAGAAGACCCGAAAGAGTACGGAGCCACATTTGATAGTATCTCTTTATGCCTAAGCAAAGGCCTTGGCGCTCCAGTCGGTAGCGTCTTAATTGGTAATAAAGAATTCATTAAAAGAGCAAGAAGGGTTAGAAAAGTCTTCGGTGGAGGAATGAGGCAGGCAGGTTATCTNNACTGGCAATTGACCATGAAAATGCAAAGGAAATTGCTGATGCCTTAATAAGCAAACCTTTTATAGGTAAGATGATGCCCGTAGAAACCAATATTATTATTTTTGAAGTTACCAATAATTATTCTGCACATTCCCTTGCTGAGACTTTGAAAGGACATGATATTTTGGTTATGCCAATTTCAAATACGCAAATAAGAATGGTACTCCACTTAGATATTTCCAGGCAAATGGTAGATCAGACTGTTGAGTTGATAAACAGTTTATCTTAAGAATGAGAAGCAGGTTTACCATAGATCGATATTTTCCAGTAGATTTCCATATTATAAAATATAGGGTTCATTTCAGACAAGTTCTGCAGTTCCCTAAACAAGCTAAGAACATGTNNCCAGCTCAATTCTTTCAGTTTTTTTTCAATCCTCCTCTATTAATTCTTATAAGAAAATTTAATCTTAAAATTATGGTATATGTTTTTATTATTATTTTACACTTCTAAACGGTTCTGATTTTAAATAAGGCTTATGAGAAAATTAATAATATTGACCATCGTGTTTTTTTTCTCCTTCCATATCTGCTCCTATTCTCAAAACATGGATTCTTTGGTTACTCTTTATAATAGCAATACCATTCATCGTTTCGGTAATAAATTTATAAAAGGAAATCAAATGCTTTATTTTGGAGACTTAGTCAGGGAATTCAGGACTCCGGTAACCGGAATGCTTTATTTGAAAGCGCGGAGGAGATTATTGGTTGCCAGGATATTTAACCTTGCCTCCCTGAGCGTTGTTATTTATTCTCTTTTTCATATTAACAGCGTGAGGTCGTCTGTAGAATATATGGTCGTCACCGGAGTATTGGGTTATACGGGGGCTTATTTTCAGTCATCATCCTCCAAATTCCTGGATCAGGCCATTTGGGAAAGAAACCGGGCTATTATTTTCGGCCCGGGGTATTGAAAGAAACCATAAATACATCTACCGAAAAATTTTATTGCCTTTGTTGCCATATCACTCTTACAATATGTGGTTCAGCGGCCAGGTAAATTAAGTTTATAACTTGCATTACCTTAGCTTACTGGATAATTATAATATTTTAATTGAATCATATGCTACCCAAAATAAATCCAACCNNCCATGTGCAGATAAGAGACTTATTTATGGATGACCCTGACCGATTCCGTAAATACTCCTTTTCAGTTCCCGAGATCGTATGCGATTTTTCCAAAAATATTATCAATGAAACTACTATTCAGCTTTTGCTCCAACTGACAGAAGAATGTGGATTGATACAGGCAATTAATGCTATGTTTGATGGTGAAAAAATAAATGAAACCGAGGACCGGTCTGTGTTACACACAGCTCTTAGAAATTTTTCCGATAAGCCTGT
>PKYU01000360.1:0-1035 GCA_003132765.1 Chitinophagaceae bacterium
TTTGAAATATCCTTTCAAGGACTTCATCATCAAAAAAAACGTCATCGCTTCCAAGAAAATAGATCCATTCTCCTTTCGCATTGCTGATACCTTTATTCATTGCGAAATAAATTCCTCCATCCTCTTTACTGATAAATTCCAGGGCATTTTGGTCCTGATACTTTTGCAGAAGGTCAATTGTCTCATCTTTGGATCCACCATCTATAATGAAGTATTGTAAATCCTTGAACGTCTGCCGTAGAACGCTCTGGATAGTCTGCTCTAACAAATTTCCCGGGTTAAGGCATACAGTTATAATGGTTATTTTAGGAAACTGTGTGTTCAAGGATAAAATTATTCAAGGTAAGCAAGTGCATCATTTCTATTCATGATTATTGTGTATCCATTATCCAATAACCTTCCAAAAAGAGTAAAGATTTCATCCTCTGGAATTAAATGATACATCCACCGGTGTTCGAAGTTGATGATGAATGGTTTGATCTTATTAAAGTCTATCGATTTGATGATCTCTGTATCATACCCTTCTGCGTCTACCTGCAACAAATGAAGCCTGGTAATTTTTTCGGCTTCAAGTAAATCCATAATTGAAATACAGGATACACTCTCTGCAAAAATATCAGCTTCCGGGATTCCATCCTTGGTAAAATTATTTTTGTCAAAGGAGGACATGCCTTTCAAATGCTCACCCATTCGCACATATCCGGGATTAATTTTATAAATAGTTTCTTCCTTGAGGGTATTATGGATCGCTTGCCGAATCAGCTTGATCGTTGGAAAATCTTTATAAGTTTCCCGAAGTTCATCATAATATTCTTGAACTGGCTCTACTGCAATACCGCTAACTTTTTCCTTTTCTTTGGTGATAAGCTGATATATAGGATCATACCGCTGTCCGTTATTAGCGCCTATTTGTATAAAGAAAAAATCATCGTCAATGTATTTATAAAACAACTGCTCAAGCGGGTTTAAATTTCCGGATTTTCTATACTTCGGGTCAGCTTTATTGTGAAAGTGATGGTTCAAAAAATCTTCTTT
>PKYU01000360.1:1072-2991 GCA_003132765.1 Chitinophagaceae bacterium
AATTTAACCACCGAAGCAGTCTCATTGTTCTCAATATAGAAACCCGTATTATTGGGTAAAGTGATAGAGGTAGACCTGCTGATTATGGGTATCAATCCTTTCGCCATACAATTAAGAATACTGCCCCCTCCTCCTTCAGAAAAGGAGGCAGAGATTACCCAGGCTGTTTCCAATAATATTTTTTTGAATTCCTCCCCATCAGTTTCAATCCATCCCTGAAAGTGAATATTGGGAGTTATCTTTGATTGCATAATAGTGGAATGCATCAGGTCTGCTTCCGGTTCAAGCTTTCCACAAACGAATAATTCAAGATCTGGCATTCTATTAAAAGCTTCAATAATTACATCCAGTCCTTTCAGCAGTGCCCCATAACTGTTAAACCATAAAAACATTTTCTTGGCTTTTCCAAAATCCTTACCCATAACTATTTCGGGTTGCGTACTAACTGACATGGGCAGGTGCTGAATCATGTTGGAATACTTCCCATATGTAGCTGCTGTAAATTCATTTCCAAACATAGAAATCACATCACAGTGTTCAGCGCTGTTGCCGGGAGTTCTAAGGCGCACAGGTTCAACTGCTCTTCCATATTTTTCAAAAAAATGAAGGCATCGGTTATATTCAGTTACATTCTGATACAACCAATGTGCGTTCGTGGCATGAAAAACCCTGGTGGTCTCATTACTAAAATAATTGGACAGCCTTTTTAAGTTATCATAATTATCTATAACGAGGTCATATTTTTTTTTCGGTATAAACGTGGTATCGTCCCAGTTAATAATATCAACATTATATCCCAATTCATGCATGATTTCTGATATGATAAAACATTCTTGATAATTGGAATGGTTTTTTTGTATTTCGAATATGAATGGATCAATGAGGTAGGATAATAATGCGTTTTTTGTATATTCTGTTTTATAATAATTCTCAATGATTATCTCAGAATACGATGGGACTTTTCTGGGAATTAAATCATAGCCACGACGCCGGGATCTTAATTTAAGCAATCCTAATTCTACCTTCAACAATTTAGACCTGAATTCATTGAAAATCCTATTTAAAGGCATAAATTGGTGCTTTGCCAGAAAATATCATTTTAATGATAAAATATGGAATACTTATACAATTGCCCATTTCTTTCTGGATTGAGTTATGCTTGCTTCCCTCGGCTTACCATTATTTACATAGGTATAATGGTAAAAAAGTTCAGCTTTTATTTGGGGAAGTGAATCAACCAGGTGTTTAAATGAACTGCATATACAATGTATTTCCGTTGCTTTTTCCAGGATTGATATCCAATCAAAAATACTATTAGTGAAAAATGGTTTTACTAATGGTAATTCTGGATTTATTAATTGATTATTTATCACAATTCCTCTGGCCGAATCATCATGAACAAAAGCAAATTTTTCAGGTGGATTGATGTCATCTAGTAGTTTCTCTTCTGCCTTGAAATCTCTTATAACTGAAAAAGAATCCCATCTTTCTTTAAAATCTACTTTCATGATACGGTAAAAATCTATATCAAAATGTTTGTAATCCATTAATTGATCAAAGCCAATAAATATTTTATCCCCTNNAAGCAAATCCGCTTCCTTCCAGTTTTCTATAGCAATAATTTCAAAACCCTTTACGTCAGCATACAATTGCTTCACAGAATTCAAGTATTGGTGTTTACATATACAAAAAGCTGGCCCAAGCAGGTCGTTGCGTTTAAGATATTTTAACCCTCCTGATATTATTNNATTTTTAGTACCAACTTCCCGTTTTCTGAATAAATTAATTGGCATTACCAACAATTAAAGATTTTGCAATTAACCAATCCGATTCTTTGTTAATTCCCTTCATTTCAAATTCTTCCGGATGAGATTCGATATATTCCTTACTTCTAAAATGTTTCAAGTGATCTATATCAT